>JBEBXF010000296.1:0-4605 GCA_040391725.1 Eoetvoesiella caeni
CGGCGTCGCACGCCGCGAAGTGTGGGCCTGGGCGATGTACGACTTCGCCAACTCGGGCTACACCACGGTCATCCTCACCACCGTATTCAGCACCTATTTCGTCGGCGTGGTGGGGCAGCGGGCCGACTGGGCCACGCTGGCCTGGACGGCGGCGCTGTCGCTGTCGTACCTGGCCATCATGCTGACCATGCCCACGCTGGGCGCGCGCGCCGATGCCACGGCGGGCAAACGCCGCCTGCTGTTCACCAGCACCATCGCCTGCGTGCTGGCCACCGCACTGCTGTCGCTGGTGGCGCCGGGCGATATCTGGCTGGGCCTGGTCATTCTGGCCGTTTCCAACTATTGCTATTGCATCGGCGAATCCGTCGTCGCGGCTTTCCTGCCCGAAATCGCTAGGCCGCAGGCGCTTGGCCGGGTATCGGGCTGGGGCTGGGGGTTCGGTTATTTTGGCGGCATGCTGGCTTTGGGGCTGTCTCTGCTGCTGGTGGCCAGGATGTCGGCGGCGGGTTCTCCGGCGTCGGTGTACGTGCCCGACGTCATGCTGCTTACGGCGGGGCTTTTCGCCGTTGCCGCCATTGCGCCGTTCCTGTTTTTGCGCGAGCGCAGCGCGCCCACGAACCGCCCGGTGCAAGGCCTGCTGAGGCGGCTGTGGGCTGCCTGGCGCGAAACCGGCGCGGCGTTTCCCGATTTCCGCCTGCTTTTGCTTTGCGGCGCCTGCTACCAGGCGGGCATTGCCGTGGTCGTCACTCTGGCCGCGGTATATGCCACCCAGGCCATGGGGTTCACCATGACCCAGACCATGGAACTGGTCTTTACCGTCAATATCGCCGCGGCGGTCGGCGCTTTGCTGTTCGGCCACGTGCAGGATCGGATCGGGCACAAAAGGGCGCTGGTGATTACGCTGTGGGGATGGATCGCCATGGTCGTCATTGCCTACCTGGCCGTCAGCCTGTGGCTGTTCTGGGTGGCGGCGGTTTTGGCCGGCCTTTGCATGGGCACCAGCCAAAGCGCCGGACGGGCCATGGTGGGGGCGCTGGCGCCGTCAAGACGCCTGGCGGAGTTTTATTCGCTGTGGACGTTTGCCATACAACTGGCCGCCGTCATCGGCCCGCTGAGCTACGGCCTGGTCACATGGATCACGTTCGGCAATCACCGCCTGGCCTTGCTGGTGACCGGCGTGTTCTTTGTCGCTGGTCTGCTGGTGTTGTCGCGCCTGAATTTCGCGCGCGGCATGGCGGCGCGCGATGCCGCGCCGCTGTAGCCGAACCCGGCGCCGGCGCTGCGCCATCCACTATAGGCACGCGCTTCACGTAAGCGTACAGTAAGAATATTGGGTTATTAATAAGCATCGATACGCGGCAATAGGCATCGTACGAAGCGGACTCCCGCTTGCAATCAGGAGTTTCTTCGATTCATGTCAAAACCATTCCCGCCCGATCCCATTATGCTAATAAACAGACAAATCACTTATCGTTGACGAATCAGCGAGTCAGACAAAAGGAGCCGTCGCCATGTCCAGTACGATTGAATCGATCCTGGTTGAAAACCGGGTTTTTCCGCCTTTTCCCAACCTGGTCGAGAACGCGAATATTTCCGGTATGGACGCCTACCAGGCGCTATGCCGCGAGGCGGAGCAATCGCCGGACGAGTTCTGGGGGCGTCTGGCCCGCGAAAATCTTGCCTGGGCCAAGTCCTTTTCCAAGGTTCTCGACGAATCCGAAGCGCCCAGCTACCGCTGGTTCGGCGACGGCGAGCTCAATGTCTCGGCCAATTGCCTCGATCGCCACCTAAGCACGCCCACGGCCGACAAGGCCGCCATTATTTTCGAGTCCGATGACGGCAAAGTCACCCAGGTCACCTATCGCCAATTGCATGCGCGGGTGTGCGAGTTCGCCAACGGCATCAAGGCCCTGGGCTACAAGGCCGGCGAGCGGGCCATCATCTACATGCCCATGTCCATCGAGGCTGTCGTCGCCATGCAGGCGTGCGCGCGGCTGGGCATCATCCATTCCGTGGTGTTCGGCGGTTTTTCGTCGCGCAGCCTGCAGGAGCGCATCGTCGACGTGGGCGCCACCTTCGTCATTACCGCCGACGAACAAGTGCGCGGCGGCAAAGTCATTCCCTTGAAGCCTGCCGTCGACGAAGCCCTGGCCGCCGGCGGCTGCGAGGCGGTCAGCCATGTCATCGTCTACAAGCGCACCGGAGGGAAAATCGGCTGGGTCGAAGGGCGCGACCTGTGGATGCACGATGTCACCGCCGGCCAGCCCGCGGCTTGCGAGGCCGCGCCGTTCAATGCCGAGCATCCTCTGTTCATTTTGTATACCTCGGGCTCCACCGGAAAACCCAAAGGCGTGCAGCATGCCTGCGCGGGGTTCTTGCTGTGGGCGCTTTTGACCGTCAAGTGGACGTTCGACGCCAAGGATACCGACGTGTTCTGGTGCACGGCCGATATCGGCTGGGTAACGGGCCACACATACATTACCTACGGCCCGCTGGCGGCGGGGATCACCCAGGTCATGTTCGAAGGCGTGCCCACCTATCCCAACGTGGGCCGTTTCTGGGAAATGATCCAGCGCCACAAGGTCACGATCTTTTATACGGCGCCTACCGCCATCCGCTCCCTGACCAAGGCCGCCGAGGCCGAGCCCAATTACCATCCGCGCGAATACGATCTGGGCAGCCTGCGCATCATCGGTTCGGTGGGCGAGCCCATCAATCCCGAAGCCTGGATGTGGTACTACACCAATGTGGGCCGCGAACGCTGCCCGGTGCTGGACACGTGGTGGCAGACCGAAACCGGGGCGCACATGATTACCCCGCTGCCGGGGGTAACCCCCTTGAAGCCGGGCTCGTGCACCTTGCCCCTGCCCGGCATCCAGGCGGCCATCGTCGACGAGGCGGGCGGCGACGTGCAGGCGGGGCAGGGCGGGTTCCTGGTCATCAAGAGGCCGTGGCCCGGCATGATACGCACCATCTGGGGCGATCCGCAGCGCTTCAAGAACAGCTATTTTCCAGCTGAGCTCAAAGGGTATTACCTGGCGGGCGACGGCGCGCAGCGCGATGCCGACGGCTATTTCTGGATCATGGGCCGCGTCGACGACGTGCTGAACGTCTCGGGCCATCGCCTGGGCACGATGGAAGTGGAGTCGGCCCTCGTGGCGCATCCCATGGTGGCCGAGGCCGCGGTGGTGGGGCGGCCGGACGACACCACGGGAGAGGCGGTCGTGGCCTTCGTGGTGCTGAACCGCCCCTTGCCCGAGGGCGACGAGGCGGCCGCCGTCGCCAAAGAATTGCGCGACTGGGTGGCCAAGGAAATCGGCCCCATCGCCAAGCCCAAGGACATCCGCTTCGGCGAGAACCTGCCCAAGACGCGCTCGGGCAAGATCATGCGCCGTCTGCTGCGCATCGTGGCCAAGGGCGAAAAGGTCACGCAGGACGTTTCCACGCTGGAAAATCCGGGCATTCTGGATCAACTGTCGCAGTCGGTGTAAGCCGTCCATAGCATGACCTTGAAATCCAGTCAGTCCGATCGAGGCGCATTGCTGCTGATGGCCCTGATCGTTCTGATCTGGAGCTACACCTGGGTCGTCCTGAAATATCTTTCCGCCTATGTCAGTCCGTTCGACCTGGTGGTGTGGCGCTACAGCTTCGGTTCGCTGTTCCTGTTCATCGTGCTGGCCGTGACCAAGCAGTCGCTTCGTTTTCCGCCTTTCTGGCCGACTGTGGGCATAGCGCTGTTCCAGACCGCCGCGTTTTCCTGCCTGGCGCAGCTCGCGCTGATCGTGGGCGGCACGGGGCAGGTCGTCATGCTTGTCTACACCATGCCTTTCTGGGTCGTGCTGCTGGCCTGGCCGCTGCTTCACGAGCGCCCCGGAGGCCGGCAGATATTCGGGTGCATCCTGGCCGGGCTGGGTCTGATCGCCGTCATTGCGCCGTGGGAGGGCCTGGGGGGAATCGGCAGTTCGATGCTGGCTTTGGCCGGAGGGCTGTGCTGGGGGCTGGGGACGATACTCAGCAAGCGGCTGTACCAGCGCCGCGCGCCCAACGTGCTTGTCGTCACCGCGTGGCAAATGCTGCTTGGCGCCGTCATGACATCGCCCTTCATGTGGTGGGAAGCGCCGACCGCAACGCAATGGAGTTTCCCGGTGGTGCTGGGCATTGCCTATCTGGCCATCCTGGCCTCGGCTGCGGGCTGGGTGCTGTGGCTGCTGATCGTGCGCCGCGTAAGCGCCGTCATGGCGGGCATGTCTGGGCTGGCCATTCCCGTGCTGGTTATTTTCCTGGCGTGGGCGATGCTGGGTGAAAAGCCCAGCATCCTCGAGTTTGCGGGGATGGCCTTGATACTGGCCGGCCTGGTCGTGGTTAGCCTTTCGCAGTATCGGCGCGCCGGCCAATAAAAAAGCCGCCCCGTCGGGAACGGCTTTGGCCGGCATGGGCAAGCGGCTACATGCCGTTGTAAACCGGCCCTTCGCCGCCTTGCGGCGCCACCCACACGATGTTTTGCGTGGGATCCTTGATGTCGCAGGTTTTACAGTGCACGCAGTTTTGCGAATTGATCTGCAGGCGGTCCTCGCCGTGGTCGTCCTTGACGAACTCGTACACGCC
>JBEBXF010000297.1:0-4601 GCA_040391725.1 Eoetvoesiella caeni
TTTGAAATCGTCGAGGGGCTTGCCGATCCGGGCAGCCCGCTTTTCAGCAAGGCGCTGGCGTTGATCAAGCGTTGATCTCGGCTTCTCCCCATAGCCAGGTCAGCGTATCGTAGCTCTTGTCCTGGGTGGCCCAGCGTTCAGCGAAGAGCTGGGCGCGCAGATCCGCGAGCGCGCCGCCGAACTGCGCCAATTCCCTGAGGTGCTTGGCGGTGAGCTGTACTCGCGCGGTATGTATGTACCGCGCGGAATAATAAGCCTGGAAGGCCGCGGCGGGATCTTCAGGGGTTGCTTTCATTTTTTCCGCCAGGCATACGGCATCTTCCAACGCCTGGCATGCGCCCTGTGCGGCATACTGGTACATAGGGTGTGCGGCATCGCCGATCAAGGTGACCCGGCCGTCGGACCAATTCTTGACAGGCTCGCGCCCACCTACCAGCCAGCGGCGGCCCATATCGATTTTTTGCAATAGCTCGTGAATCTCGGGAAGATGCCCCTGGAAACTGCCATAGACTTCGTCCGGCCGCCCGGCAATATCGGTGACGTCGAACTCGTCGTCGGAAAGAAAGGTGGCGACGAGGTTGTAGAGGTCCCCGCGCCGTAGCGGATAATGCACGAAATCCGCGTTGGGCCCGCTCCACATGACAACGTCAGGGTTCCACAATGAGTCTGGAATGGCGGAGCGAGGCACGACAGACCGGTAGCAGACCAGTCTCGAGGTTTTGTTTCGCCCGTCTCCGATGATTCTCTCCCGGATCACCGATCGTAATCCGTCCGCTCCCACCAGTGCATGACCTTTAATGGTACGACCATCTTTTAACGACACGGTCACTGAGCTGTCGTCCTGTTCGAAGCCGGCGACTTCGGCATTTCGCTCCAGCCTGATATTCGGATGCTCTTCGCATGCTGCGAAAATCGTGGAGAGCAGATCCGCGCGGTGAATGACGGCGTACGGGTGTCCGAAGCGCTTGATGAAGTTCTGGCCAAGGTCCAGGCGCGCGAACGCGGTGCCGTCCAGGGCGTCCCGCAGTTCGATGGCCGGAGGCAGCGATGTCCATATATTGATCTTGTCCGTCAGCCCCAGGCGGTGCAAAGCCCTCATCCCATTCGGGGCAAGCTGGATGCCGGCGCCTACTTCGCGAAATTCCGAAGCCTGTTCGAACACGTGTACCTGGAATCCGCTGCGCGCCAAGCCCAGCGCGACACTGAGTCCTCCGATCCCGCCTCCGGCTACAACCACGGGATATTCTGTTTTCGAACGGGTGCTCATTTTCAGTTCCTTTGTCTCTAATTGAAATACTGTCGTTGTGGCTTGTCGTAGTTGTTCAACATCTGCTTGCTTGCCGCTACCGGGAGGCGCCATGCGCTGGTGGCGTTGCAGGTGCTTCGGCGCCTTGTTCTTCGCGGATGGAGCACTCCACGGATCCCACGCGCCCGATCTGGCCGCGCAGTTTCATGCCGGGCCGCAGCGGCCGGCTTGCTTCAGAGCAGCCGGCATATACGAGGTCTCCCGGTTGAAGCGGGAAGTACCGGGAAAGTTCGCTGAGTATTTTCGGCATGGACGAGAGCACGCCGCCGGCTGAACCCAAGCATGCGGCTTCGTTATCGATGTTCAGGAGGAGTTCTTCGTCCTTTGCGCTCATCGCACCGTCGTATGGGCGGATCGGCCCCACGATGATGGAACCGTCGAAAGCCCGCGCCGCTTCCCAAGGGCCGCCTTTTTCCGTTGCGCGCGATTGAAGGTCGGGCCTGGATATATTCAGGCCCGCCGCGTGGCCGAAGATGGCGCGCGCCGCGTCGGCTTCCGTGGCATTGGATAACGATTCGCGCAGCACCGTCACGAGTTTCAGCTCGCAATGCAGGCCCGATGTCTGCGAGGAGGGATAGGGAACCGTTGCGCCATCGAGCGCCACCGTGTTGGATGGCTTCATGAAAACGCGCAAGGATTCAAGGTCCGAAGCCGCTTCTGTGCGCCCTGGATTGGCGGAGTGCCTCCATTCAACGCAGAAGACGCGATTGACGGCGGCCTTGGTTGTTTTTCCCTGTATGGGAATCGTGGGCACGCAATGATCCGCGAACAGCAAGCCGTCATCAAGCCGGCAGGGAGCGGGGCCCGCATGCTGATCGGCAAGGTAGTGCTCCAATGCTCCGAATCGGTCGGAACCCCAGAAGCGCTGGTCGTCGGCAATGAAGTACGGCACGCCCAGCACGCCGTTGCCGGCGCACCAGTTGGCATTGGTTTCGAGTTCCGCGCGGATCTGGTGTTCCTCGTTCCATATTTGCCGCAGAGTGGCTGGATCGAGCCCCGCCTCAAAAGCGATTTGCTCCACCACGGCCCGATCGCTGGTATTCAAGCCATGGCACCAGTACGCCTGGCTGCAGCGGATGGTGAATTCCTGAAAGCACCGGGAGTCCCGGGTCAACAGCCAATGTCCAATGACGGAGGCCGCGTCGACATCCGTCAACCGCCATTCTGGCGGGTTCCACGCAAGCCCTTGCCAGGCCGCCCTCCGGGCGCAGTCCTGACGGTTGTAGGCGAAGCGCGGGTTTTCTTTCGTGACGGGAAGGCTGGAAGGGCGCGGCACTTCACGCGAGATCCGCCATTTCACGTCGACCGAGTAGCGTTGCGCAAGCTGGAATATGTCTTCGACTATCAATGCGCAGAATGGGCTTCGGTAGTTGAAGACGATGGTGACTTCCTTGAGGCGCATGCCATTTCCGGATCCGTGGACGATATCCAGACTTTATATAAAATTTTATCGCTGGTCAATAATTTCATCGATAAAAAATTAATTTGTCGTGAATCTGGAAGGCTTGTCAGCATTTTCCACTGTGCCAAAATATAAGCCGTTTCACGGAACGACTGATTTCATCAGAGACATTGGCGGTATGCCCGTACTCGGTTCGAGTGTTCAACTCCAATGTGCCATATTGGGTTTGCCAAAGGAAAAACATGCTCAGTGATACAGAACTCGTTGGCCGCCTGTTGCTCGGCGCGGCGCTTGGCAGCGTGATCGGTTTCGAGCGCGAGCGGCTGTCATGGGCGGCGGGGCTGCGCACCCATATGCTGGTATGCGTGGGATCCACGCTGATCATGATCGTCTCGGCCTTTGGCTTTGCGGACATTCTCGGCCAGGGCAACGTAACGCTCGATCCTTCGCGCATGGCCGCGCAGGTGGTGTCCGGCATCGGTTTTCTGGGGGCGGGCTCCATTTTGCTGCGCGGCGAGGTCATCCGAGGGCTCACCACCGCGGCCAGCCTTTGGTCGGTTGCCGCAATCGGCCTGGCCGTCGGCGGGGGGATGTACGTGGCGTCCATTGCCTCGACCATCATCATCCTGATCATTCTGGCGGGCATCAAGCCGCTGGAGCAGCGCTATATCGCCGCCAAGCAGGAGCGCCGGATGCAACTGGTGGTGGAGCACGGGGCGCTGAACCTGCATGTCTTGTCGGCGACCCTGGGCTCGGGGGGCAGCCGCATCAAGCAGTTCGTCGTGCAGCCGAGCGACGGGGACAAAACGCTGGACGAGGTTCACATTACGCTGGCCAAGGTGTCGCCGACGCAATATTCCACTATTCGCGAACGCTTGAAAGCCACTCCGGGCGTGCGCGAGGTTCACGAAGACGTAAGCTAGACTCGGCCCGCCCTGCATTTGTCAAATATTGGAAAGATTCAGGCAGACATGTGGACAACCCTGTTTACGCTCGCTATCGTCGAGGGCGTAATTAAAGGGTTTGCTGCTTATGAATGCTTGTGCTCAGTTCCGTGCTCATATATTGGTGGTAGACGATGATTTCGATCAGCTCCGGATGTTGCTTGAAATGCTGCGGCATCGCGGATATCGCATCACCGTTGCCTTTGACGGAACGCAGGGATATGCTCGCGCCTTGGCGAGCTTGCCAGATCTGATTCTTCTTGATGTATGCATGCCGAAGATGGACGGCTTCGCCTTGGCGCGGCTTTTGAAGGCGGATCAGGCGACAGCGCATATTCCCATCCTGTTCCTTTCGTCCAAAGCCGATCTTACCGACCGGCTGGAGGGATTGCGCAACGGGGGAGTGGACTACATCGTCAAGCCTTATTTGGCCGAAGAGGTTGTCGAACGCATCAATATCCATCTGGAATTGGCACGGCAGCGGATTCCGGCCGAGGCGGCCAATGAAGCGGGCTTGCGCGCCGGTGCGCGGCGCGAGGCTGGCGGGAACCGATCCGTGCATCAGCCGGCTGCATATTCCGCCGCGTTATCGGGATCCGTTGCAAAGGCTACCGCGCATGTCCAGCGGGCGCAAGTGTTTCCGCCTGCGCCGATGGGCGCCGGCCGTGATTCCCATCCGAACGGCGAATCCGCCCTGGTCGTGGCGGCCCGGCGTATTATTTTCCAGCGGCTTGCCATGCCGCCCCGGGCGTCTGATCTTGCGCAGGCGCTTGGTGTTCCCGAACGCCGGCTCGCTCGCGCATTCGAACAATGCCTGGGTATGACGGTGTCGGGTTTCATACGTTTGAAGCGCATGCGCCGTGCGGAGTATTTGCTGTCCCACTCGGCGTTGAGCATCATTTCCATTGCGGAGGAACTGGGATTTTCCAGCGCTGCGAATTTCTCTACC
>JBEBXF010000298.1:0-4594 GCA_040391725.1 Eoetvoesiella caeni
GCCGCCATTACCAATACCATGTTCTATCCCAATGCCAACAAGGAAGCGCGCAAGTACGTCAACAAGGAAGTGGCCGACAACCCCATGATTTATCCGCCCGCCGATGTTGCGCGCAGCTTGTTCGTCATCAAGCCGCAGCCCTTGCCCATCCAGCGCCTGCAAACGCGCATGTGGGCCGAGCTTAAGTCGGGCCGTTGACGCCATGCAGGATAATCGCTTGATAGCGCCAGCCTGGTCGGGCGACGCGGAGGAGTTCGTGCGGGTCGAAGAGATCGTCAAGATCTACGGCGATACCGTGGCTGTGCAGTCGGTCAGCCTGTCGGTGCGCCGCCGTGAAATTTTTGCCTTGCTGGGCAGTTCGGGTTGCGGCAAGTCCACTCTGTTGCGCATGCTGGCGGGGTTCGAAGAACCCACCTCGGGCCGTATCTATCTGGACGGCGAGGACATTACCGCCTTGCCTCCTTACCGGCGGCCGGTCAATATGATGTTCCAGTCCTATGCCTTGTTTCCGCATATGTCGGTCCAGGCCAATGTGGCCTTCGGCCTCAAACAGGAAGGGGTCGCTGCCAACGAAATCCACGATCGTGTATTCGAGGCTTTGGACTTGGTGCAGATGGCCGGATTCTCACGCCGCAAACCGCATCAGTTGTCGGGAGGCCAGCAGCAGCGTGTGGCCCTGGCGCGCAGCCTGGTCAAGCGGCCCAAGCTGTTGCTGCTTGACGAACCCATGTCGGCGCTGGACAAGCAGATTCGCCAGAAGACGCAAATAGAGTTGACCAAAATACTGGAACAGGTGGGGGTGACCTGCATCATGGTCACGCACGACCAGGAAGAGGCCATGACCATGGCCGACCGCCTGGCGGTCATGACCGAAGGCCAGATCGTGCAGTGCGGCACGCCGCATGATGTCTATACTTTTCCCAACTGCCGCTTCGTGGCCGGTTTCATCGGCTCGACCAATTTGTTCGACGGCGCCATTGTCGTGGACGAGGCCGACCACGTGCTGATCGAAACCGACCAGCTTTCGCGTCCTTTGTACGTCAACCATGGCGTCAACGAACCCTTGGGCATGGACGTGCATGTGTCTGTGCGGCCCGAACATATACGCGTTCAGCGCGAACAGCCCGAGGCCGAGCATAATTGGGCGCATGGCATGGTCAGCCACGTCGCCTGGATGGGTGGTTATGTGCGCTATCAAATTCGCCTGGACTCCGGGCTGCTGATCGAAGCCAGTATTCCCGCCATGATGCTGGCTCAGGCCGACGCTCCGGCTGTGGACGAAGAAGTCTACGCCAGCTGGGCCAGCGATGCGGCGACGGTGCTGCCGTCATGAGCAGGCTGTCCCTGGCGCGCCTTGCGCCCTCGCGCCGCACGATGGCCATCGTTCCGCCGTTCGTGTGGCTGGGCCTGTTCCTGCTGCTGCCGTTTCTGCTGGTCCTGAAGATAAGCTTTGCGGATCTCAAGTTCGGCATCCCGCCCTATACCTCGCTGGCCGAGATCAAGGACCAGACGCTGACCATAGGGCTGCACTTGCGCACCTACGCGCTGCTGTTTTCCGACAGCCTGTATATCGCCACCTACCTCAATTCGGTCAAGATGGCGGCGATCACCACGGTATGCTGCGGGCTCATCGGCTACCCCATGGCCTACTATATTGCGCGTTCGCGCCCGGCGCAGCGCAATCTGCTGCTTTTGGCGGTCATCCTGCCTTTCTGGACGTCCTTGCTGCTGCGCGTCTATGCCTGGGTGGGAATTTTGCGCAACGACGGCCTGCTCAACCATGTGCTGATGTGGCTGGGGCTGATCGGCTCTCCCGTGGAAATCTACCGCACCGATCTGGCCGTCTATATCGGGCTGGTCTACGCCTACCTGCCGTTCTTCATCCTGCCGCTTTACGCCAACCTGGTGAAAATGGACTTGCGCCTGCTGGAGGCCGCCCACGACCTGGGAGCCAGGCCCTGGCGCGTTTTCCTCAGCATCACCCTGCCGCTGTCCATGCCCGGCGTCGTGGCGGGCGCCATGTTGGTGTTCATCCCCACGGTCGGCGAATACGTCATTCCCGAAATGCTGGGCGGCGCGAATACGCTCATGATGGGGCGGGTCATGTGGAACGAATTCTTCAATAATGCCGACTGGCCCATGGCGTCGGCCGTGACCTGCGTCATGGTGCTGATGCTCCTGATTCCCCTGGTCTTGTTCCAGTACAACCAGGTGCGGCAGATGGATGACCGCAAGAAGGGGTCGGCATGATCAAATCCAGCCGCAGCTTGCGCGCCGCCGTGCTGTTCCTGGGCTATGGCTTTTTGTACGTGCCCATAGTCTGCCTCATGGCGTTCTCGTTCAACGATTCGCCCATGATGACGTCGTGGACGGGGTTTTCCTGGCGCTGGTACCATTCGCTGTTCAACGACCAGGCGCTGTTGAGCGCGGCCTGGCTTTCGCTGCGGATCGCGCTTCTTACGGCGACCGCCGCCACCATCATCGGCACCTGGGCCGGCTATGTGCTGGCCCGCATGGGCCGGTTCCGGGGCTTCGCCCTGTACGTGGGCATGCTCAGCGCGCCCCTGGTCATTCCCGAGGTCGTGCTGGGCATCGCGCTGCTGCTCATGTTCGTCGAACTCGGCGATCTGTTCGGCTGGCCATCGGGCAACGGCATTTTCACGATATGGGTGGGGCACGTCACCTTGTGCATGGCCTACGTGGCGGTGGTGATCCAGTCGCGCATCCGCGACCTGGATCGTTCGCTGGAAGAGGCGGCCCTCGACCTGGGCGCCACGCCGCTGAAGGTGTTCTTCAGCATCACGCTGCCCTTGATCGCTCCCGCCCTGGCGGCGGCCTGGCTGCTGGCGTTTACACTGTCGCTGGACGACGTGGTGATCGCGTCGTTCCTGTCGGGGCCGGGCTACACCACCTTGCCGCTCGAGGTGTTTTCCCGGGTGCGCCTGGGCGTCAAGCCTGAGATCAACGCCCTGGCAAGTATTTTCATCGTGGTCGTGGGGATATGCGTTCTTGTGGCCAACCGGATACAACGACGCAAGGAGTCGATATGAGCGAAGCCATACAGCTTTATGGGTTGAAACGTTGCAGCACATGCGTAAAGGCCATGGGCTGGCTCGACGAGCACAAGGTTGCCTACCATTTCATCGATTACCGCGACAATCCCATCGACCCTGGCAAGCTGTCGCAATGGTCGGGCGAGGCCGGCGGCTGGGAAAAGCTGATAAACCGCGCCTCCATGACATGGCGCAACCTGCCGGACGCGCGCAAGGCGCCGGCCGCCGACAAGGAATGGCTGGCGTTGGCCGCGGAATTCCCCACCCTGATAAAGCGGCCCGTCATGGTTCGCGCCGGCGCGCTGCTGGGGCTGGGGTTTTCCGACAAGAAATACAGCGAATTACTAGGATGAAGCCATGCTGACACAGCAGGAACTCAAACGGAACGTGGCCCGGGCGGCCGTCGACTACATTTTGCCCATGCTGCGTCCGGATGTCGTCATCGGCGTTGGAACCGGCTCCACCGCTGACCTGTTCATCGACGCCCTGGCGGCTCATAAGGCGAGCTTTCGGGGGGCGGTGTCCAGTTCCGAGCGCAGTTCGGCGCGGCTGGCCGCGCTGGGCGTGCAGGTCTTCGACCTGAACGACGTCGAAAGCATGCCTGTGTATGTAGATGGCGCCGACGAAATCGATGCCGGCCTGCACATGGTCAAGGGCGGCGGCGGGGCCCTGACGCGGGAAAAAATCGTGGCGTCCGTGGCCGAGCAATTCGTCTGCATCGTCGATGAATCCAAGCTGGTTCGGCAATTGGGCGGCTTTCCCCTGCCCATCGAGGTCATCCCCATGGCGGCCGCCGCCGTGGCTCGCGAGCTTGTGCGCCTGGGCGGCAAGCCGGCGCTGCGCGACGGTTTCGTTACCGATAATGGCTGCCGCATTCTGGATGTTTCCGGGCTGACCATTGCCGATCCCGCCCAGTTCGAAGCGTGCGTCAACAATATTCCGGGCGTCGTCACTTGCGGCCTGTTCGCCATCGCCGGGGCCGATGTTGCGTTGATGTCCACACAAGCCGGCGTAAAGCAGTTGCGCGCGGCTTCGTCATAATTACGTCATATCTCTGCGTTAGGCTGGCTTCTTCACGTGGCCGTTGCGCCAGCCTGTAGGCGCCGGCGCAACGAACCCTCCTGCGCCATTGGGTGGATGCGCGTTTTCAGTGTACCCTTGGCGCTATTCGCTTTATTATTTTCGTATTGGCCCGCAAGGCGCCACTTTCTAGACATTTGCGATGAATGAAGGCTGATATGTCCGAACATACTAACAAGCAGTTTTCCACCGATCTTGAAACCACCCGTTCCTTGTTCCTGCAAATGGGCGGTTTGGTCGAGTCCATGGTTCGGGACGGCATGGAGGCCTTGATCAGCGGCGACCTGACCCTGGTGGATCAGGTTCGCGAGCGCGAAAAAGAGGTCAACCGCCTCGAGGTCGAAATCGACGAGCGCATTGGCTATGTCATTGCCCGCAACCAGCCCACCGCCATCGATTTGCGCCTGCTGCTGTCGGTTTCCAAGATGCTGACCGACATGGAGCGCTGCGGCGACGAGGCC
>JBEBXF010000299.1:0-4589 GCA_040391725.1 Eoetvoesiella caeni
ACCTGGCTGCCGTCCATGCCCAGCTTGCCGGGAAACCCGCAAAGCTTGGCCAGGTCGTCCAGGGGAGCATTGGCGCGGCCGTTGTACTTGGCCAGCAGATCCATGAGATCGATATGGCGGTTATGGTAGCGGCTGATGTAATTGTTGTATTTGAAGTCGCGGTCGTCTTCGCCCATGTCCCAATAGCGCGGCGCCTGGACGCCGTGAATGAGGCTGCGGTAATGCAGGACGGGCAGGTCGAAGCCCGAGCCGTTCCAACTGATGAGCCTGGGGGTGTAGCGCTCGATGGTCTTGAAAAAACCGGCAATGAGCGCCGCTTCGGGATCGTCGGCCTGGCCCAGGCATTTCACCCGGAAACCGTTGTCGTCGCGAAATACACAACCCACCACCGCGATCTTGTGCAAATGCAGGGGCAGGAAGTCGGTGCCGTGCGATTCGCGCCGGGCCTGCAGCGCCGCTTCGATGACCTGGACGTCGCTCATGTCCGGGTCGTAGTCGTTCAAGCGGCGCAGCCCCGCCGCGTCGGGAATGGTTTCAAGGTCGAAAACCAGGCTGGGGATCATCGGGACGGCAGATAGGACAAGGGGTTGACGGGCGTGCCGCTGCGCCGGATCTCGAAATGCAGCCGCGGCGAGGTGGTGTCGGTTTGGCCGATCGTGGCTATTTTGGCGCCCTTTTTGACCGTCTGCCCCGTTTTGACCAGCAGTTTCTGGTTGTGCGCATAGGCGGTGATGAACCCCTTGTCATGGCCCAGCAAAATAAGGTTGCCCAGGCCGCGCACCCCGTTGCCGGCGTACATGACCTTGCCGGACGCGGCCGCCACCACGGGGTCGCCAACCGTGCCCGCAATGTCTATGCCCTTGGTGTTGGAGTTGAACCCCTGGATGATCTTGCCCTTGGCGGGCCAATCCCACGAAACGACGGAGGCATCGCTGGCGCGCGCCGGCGCCGATTCGGCGGGAGGCGCGGCGGGCTCGGGCGTGGCGACCGGCGTGGCGGGTGTAACGGGCACGGGCTGGGCCCCCGCCGAGGAACCCGACAGCCGCAGCGTCTGGCCTACACGCAACTGGCCGGGGTCGCTGATGCCATTGAGACGAACCAGTGTCGCGACGTCGACATTATGCTCCTGGGCTATCTTGTATAGCGTGTCTCCCGGCCTGACGACATAAGTGCCCGACGCGGGCTGAGCTTCGGCCGCGTGATTGCCGTTCGACAAATCGGTGACGGGAGCCCGCGTTTGGCGCGAGGCGCAACCCGCCAGCACCATCATGGCCAGCGCCGAGACCGCGATGGCGGCCCGCCGTGGCTTGCGTACAGCACGATGATCCGTCTGCGCGACGATAGACCGAGTCATCCCAACATGCATATGATTCTCCTAACCTGACTTATGACTGTGTACCGGCCCTGAGGGGAACGAAGCGGACGGATTCCAATTCTTCACGATGCCATGCGGCTGGCCCCGTCCGCTCGATAAGTATCAAACGTTGCGCCGCCCCTCCTTCCGGTGCAATTAACCGCCCCCCAACCACCAGCTGATCCAGCAGTGCCTGGGGAATTTTAATACCCGCCGCCGCCACGACGATGCCGTCGAACGGCGCCGTATTCGGCAAGCCCAGCATGCCGTCGCCAAACGAAAGACGGACACGGCCTTGCAGCTTAAGCTCCCGCAAGTGATTACGGGCCAGTTCGTAAAGGCCGCGTATGCGCTCTACGGCATGCACCTCTTTGACGAACTGGGCCAGAACCGCCGCCTGATAGCCGCAGCCTGCTCCGACTTCCAGTACTTTAACCGGTACGCGATTTTCGCACATTGCGGAAATCATACGTGCAACAACCCATGGCTGGGAAATCGTTTGTCCCTGTCCGATGGGCAAAGCCGCGTCTTCGTAGGCGCGGCTCGCCAGCCCTTCGTCGACGAACGCATGCCTGGGCACCGCCATCATGGCAGCCAGCACCCGTTCGTCCTGGATGCCCTGATTGCGCAGGCGCTGGATCATTTGAGCGCGTAAACGGTCGGAATTCAGGCCCAGATTGCCCGGCCGGGCATGGCTGGCGGGCGCCGGGAAGGCGGCGGTGACGTCCAGCGCGCGCCCCGGAAGCGAGATGCGGGTATTGCTGTTGGCGGCCGAAAATCCCCGGCCCGCACCGGCGCGGCCGACGCGCTTTGGCGTGCCTGGAAACGGATGGCGGTTTACCGGCTTGTTCATAACGATTCCGCCCAAACTTTTACATCTTGAAGCCGTTCGTAATGGGTCAGATCCAGACGCAGCGGCGTGATCGAAACCAGGTTCTGCTCGACGGCGCCGAAATCGGTGTCGGCGGCCGAATCGGATACCGTGCCGACCGGGCCTATCCAGTACACGGGGTCGCCATAGGGCGTGCTGCTTTTGACCACGGGCTCGGACGGATGGCGCTTGCCCAGGCGGGTGACCGCCATGCCCTGCAGCGCCTCGAAAGGCACGGCCGGGATATTGACATTGAGCAACAAGGAATCGAGCGGCTGGGCAAGCTGGCGTTCGACGACCTGGCGCGCCACCCGCGCCGCGCTGTCCAGGTGATCCCAGCCCTTTTTGATGAGCGAGAACGCGATGGAAGGAATGCCGAACAAAAAGCCTTCGGTGGCCGCCGCCACGGTTCCCGAGTAAAGCGTGTCGTCGCCCATGTTGGCGCCGTTATTGATGCCGGAGACAACCAGATCGGGGCGAAAATCCAGCAAGCCGGTCAGCGCGATATGCACGCAATCGGAGGGCGTGCCGTTGATGAAATAAAAACCGTTGGAGGCCTGGCGCACGGACAAGGGGCGATTGAGCGTAAGCGAGTTGGAAGCGCCGCTGCAATTGGTTTCGGGCGCCACCACGGTAAGCTCGCCCAGCCCCTTCAGCGCCGCGGCCAGCGCTTCAATGCCCGGGGCATTGTATCCATCGTCGTTGGCCACCAGTATGCGCATTACCCTTCCATGAATTCAACTGAACGTAGCCAATTGTACCCGCTCGTTTTTACGATTTGGCCCGCCCGCACGGTAGAATCACATTGAATCTTTGTGGAGCTTGCTTACATGTCGTCGATACTCTTGTCCGGTCTGGCGCTGGTTGCCATTATCTGCGCCTACCTGATCGGATCCGTCCCGTTCGCCGTACTGGTCAGCCGCGGCATGGGACTGCAGGATCCCAGAACTTTCGGATCCAAGAATCCCGGCGCCACCAATGTGCTGCGCAGCGGAAACAGATGGGCGGCGGTATTGACCCTGTGCGGCGACGCCGCCAAAGGCTGGCTGGCGGTATGGCTGGCCCAGCGCCTGGCCGAGCGCGCGAACCTGCCCCTGGCCGTGGTGGCGCTGTGCGCCGTGGCGGTGTTCCTGGGGCATTTGTACCCCGTCTTCCTGGGCTTCAAGGGCGGCAAAGGGGTTGCCACCGCCCTGGGCATCCTGCTGGCACTGCAGCCTTGGCTGGCCGTGGCCACCGTGGCCACCTGGGCCATCGTGGCCTACGCCAGCCGCTATTCGTCGCTGGCCGCCATCGTGTCGGCCGTCTTCACACCGCTGTACTACCTGTTCGGCGGCAACGTCGCCTGGGAATTCAGCCCCGTCCTGTGCCTCGCCATCATCGTGATCTGCGTTATCGTGTGCTTTCGCCACAAGGCCAACATCGCCCGCCTGCTGCAGGGCAAGGAAACCCGGATCGGGTCGAAAAAGGCCGGGCCTCAACGCGCCCGGCCTCGCTGAGGCGCCCGCGGCAACGCCCCTTTCCCGCTTGCGGTCCGGCGCCCAGACAACGCCCAATGCCAACGGCACAAGCCGCAGCCTGCCGCACCGCACTATACGCAAACGTCCTGCAGATCCCAGCGCGGCCGCACCGTGAACGCATGACTGCCGTCGGATAAATCGACCAGCCCCGCGTTCACGCGCTGCGCCGCCGCGAACGCGATCATCGCGCCATTGTCGGTGCAGAACTCCAGCGGCGGAAAAAACACGTCGCCGCCCAGCGCCGCCATGCTCTCGACCAGGCGCGCGCGCAAGCGACGATTGGCGCCCACACCTCCGGCCACGACGAGGCGCTTCAGGCGCGTCTGCTTGATGGCCTTGATGGCCTTGAATGCCAGGACATCCACGATGGCCGCCTCGGTGCCGGCCGCCAGGTCCGCCCGCTGGCCGTCGCTCAATGCGCCGCCTGCTTTTTCCAGGCTTTTCAACCGTGTCAGCACGGCGGTCTTCAAGCCGCTGAAGCTGAAGTCCAGGTCATGGCTGTGCAGCAAAGGCCGGGGCAGATCGTAGCGCGATGCATCGCCTTGCGCGGCCAGCCGCGATAAAGCCGGGCCGCCCGGATAGCCCAGGCCCATGAGCTTCGCCGTCTTGTCGAAGGCTTCGCCCGCCGCGTCGTCCAGGGTTTCGCCCAGCAGCTCGTATTTGCCCACGCCGTCGACCCGCATCAACTGCGTGTGTCCGCCGGACACCAGCAAGGCGACGAACGGGAATTGCGGCTGCGGCTGCGCCAGCAAGGGCGACAGCAAATGGCCTTCAAGGTGGTGCACGGGGATGGCGGGCAGGCCGCGCGCCCAGGCAAAGGCCTGCGCCACGCTGGCGCCCACCAGCA
>JBEBXF010000300.1:0-4588 GCA_040391725.1 Eoetvoesiella caeni
AGCATCCCGGTTGCGAAGGTGTCGGCCCCGGTCAGTCCGGCGTCCACGCGGGCCAGCATCGCATCGAGATGCCATCGCAGCCAGGGCGAGGCTCCGACCCGCTGCATGGCCAGCGCGGTGCGCAATTGGGTGGATGCCGACTCATGGCGTGTCAGGACAATGGTGGCCATGGCCAGGAAATGCATGGCTTGCACGCTGCGGTAGATCCGCCAGGGCGAATACTCGTCCAGGCGACGCCGGATCGGGCCCGTAAAGTTGGGCAAGGACCAGGCCAGCAATGCCCCCGCCCCCAGGCTCACTATCAGCAAAAGCAGCCAGTTCGCCTGGATGAAATCCGAAAATCGAAACAAGGCTCGCGTGAGCGCCGCATGGAATTCCGGTGGAACGGCGCCGAACACCTGCCGCAGCCTTGGAACCGTATACAGCGGCATGGCCAGCAACATGGCGAGCAGCACGCACGCGCCAAGCACCGCCGACCACATGGCGGAAGCCACGATGCGGCGCGCGCGGCGCAGCAGCGCCACCGCATCGGCCAGTTCGCCCAAAGTACGGGTAAGCGCGGCATTGCCCGATAGCTGCGCCACCCGTATCAAGGTCAGTTCGGCCAATGGAAAACACTCGAGCCACGTGGAATAAAGATCGCCGCCGCTTAGTTGATAGGCCTGCGCCCAGCGCTGCGACAATCGGCCGCGCACGGTCTTCTGGCCATGGCGGCCCGCGTCCTGCTCGAAAATCTTCTTGACGGTAAGCCGGCCCTGCGCGCCCTGGATGAGCACGGACAGGTATTCGAAATAATCGGAGCGCTGCCCGGCGAACCGGCGGCGATCCATCTCGAACACGGCCTGCTCGGCCCAGTTGCTTCGGCTGGAGGAAAGAAGAACGCGCTTCATGCGAAAGCCTGCAAGGGAAAAAGCCCACGGTGTAAATCGCCCGGCTCCTGCGGCATATCGAAAGGACCGAAATGCCGCTCGATGTCGCGCAAGTCGATTTCCCCGCCGAACGCCTTGAACACAGCGCCGCCAAGCGCGGTTTCGAAGCCATCGGGGCCAGGCCGGCCCGGCAAGCTCCAACGCGGCAGTCCATTGTTGTTGCGGATGCTATCCAGGAACCCCGGACTGCGCGCGGGCTCGATGTATTCGGCCACCACGGTACGCCCGCGATAACCGGCCAATGCCGCGCCCCTCCCCGCATGGCAGGCGGAGCAGCCCAGCGGATTGCGCAACCGCAGCGAAGCGGGATCGCCGCCGAAACGCTGGATGATGGCTTCGACCCAGGATCGCCACTCGCGCGGTTTGCGGCGAGGATCGAAAGATGATTTGCCCTGGCCCCACAGTACCGGCACCGGCAACGCGCAATCCGGGCACAGGCGGGGCAGCAGCGCTTGATAGACCAGCAGCTTGAGGACGCCCGGAACAGCCAGAAAGTCGCGCGACACGCCGATGAAATCGGAAGCCAGGCGTTCTGCGATCAAGGCGGCCGACAAAGCATGCGTGGTCGTATAGACATTGACGCCCGAGCCGGCCAGATCCATGAAGGCGCCGCCGGTTTGCATATCGCGGATTTCGCCCAGCAGCACGTCGTTCATGGCCGAACGCTTGAGCGCGCGCAACTTGACGGCAAACCCGTCGGACGGCGACGCGCTGAAGTCGCGTACCACCGTGTTCTGTATGGCGCGGGGAATCAGGTATTCGACGGGATCCTCCAGCGTGACCACCTTGCGCTCTTCGGGCAGACGGGAAATCAACGACGCCAGGGTCGTGGACTTTCCCGAACCGACCGCGCCCGCGAAAACGATGGCGCCGCCTTCGGTCTGCATGGCGCTTTCGATGACCCGGATCTGCGCCGGCAGATAGCCCAGTTGCTCCAGCGTCAAGCTTATGGATCCCGCTTCCCGTTCCAGCAGGCGGATGCACACGCTTGGCCCCTGGTCGGCCGAAAGGGACGCCCAGCGCAGCAGGACCGGCCGGCCGTCGACCTGCTTGAGCAGGCTGCCCTGCTGTTCGGCCTGAGGATCGAAAACCGCGCCGTTTCCCCCGCGGATATCCATCCACGCCACCGACAGCATGTCGACCAGCATGCTGGTGGGCATGCGGCGAAACCGCTCGGGCGCGATATAGCGCCCCGACACGGTGTACTTGACTTCGGATTCGGTTTCTCCATGCCGGATATTGATGTGCAAATCGCTGGCGGCATGGCGCACTCCCCAATCGACCATGTCCTGAAACGCCTGGGCCAGGGCGGTTCGCGAGTGTTCCAGCAAGACACGGCCCGCCTGCCGCGAGGAATGCGCCCCCACTTGATTGCGCACGATCGCCAGCAGCAAGGGCGCCGCCAGCACATACCGTTGAGGGCTGGACAAGGTATAGCCGCAGCGCACGATGCGGCGGGCGAGCTCATCCGCCTGGTCGCTGCCAACGTGTTCGGGCAGCGAAAGAATGGCCACGGAATGGTCGGCCAGCAACACGGGGCAAAGCCGCGCCGCCAGATCCTGGACGTCGAGCTCGGCGCTCAATGGCCGCAGCAATGCCGGTTCGAGAGCCAGCAAGTCGTCATGGCTGGAAATCGCCACGGCGTGCGATGCATCGAACCGCGCGCCGGACACGGCGGCATCGGCGATACGAAGTCCAAAGCGACGGTTCCAAGGTATGCGCATGGCGGCTACCTTTCTTGAATAGGCTGGCCCGCCAGGCACAGCTGTGTTTCGCGCGACTCGCGCTCGAGGCGCACGCACGCGCTATCCAGGGCGCGCAATGTGTAGACGGATTTGCCGGCCTTGCGCTGCCCCACGGGCAAGGGATGCCCGTTCATGTACAAATGCGTATCGGCGCCGATGCGCACTTCCGCCGCGAGCTTTTTCCCGACCCCGTAAATCGCGACCAGCCTGGGCGCCGTGCGTTGGCCAGACGCATCATGGCCCGCTTCGCCGGGCAGGCTGGCCTCCTGTAATTTTCTTCGGGCCTGGCTCAATGCCAGCGCGGTTTCCAGCCGGATCAGTTCGCGCACCGAAATCTGCTCGGCTGCAAGCTCGTCGGCATCGGCCGTGCCGCCGGCCGCCGGCTGGGCGACCGCTGGCGGCAACGCAAACGCAAACGCCATGCAGCAATAGGCCGCGCTACGATGAAGAATAGGATGAAGCCGCCGCGTGCCCGGGCTGCACCGCGGCGCCTGGAACCGCGTCATGGGGTTCGGACTGGATTTCATAGAGATCTCCGTGCAATGACACATGGAAACGGCTGGCCTTGAGGCTGGCCGCCCGCTTGTCGTGGAACGACAGGGCGATTTTTTTCCAGCTTATGGATTCGGTATAAGGCAACAGCACCGCAGCCGAACGCAAAGGCCCATCGAAGACAACCTGGCGCAGGACATAAACCGCCTGCCCTGGCGGCCGCGCAATGGGCTGGCCGCGCCCATCGCGCGGCGCGGCCACCGCCATCCTGGCGGGCCGGCTCAGTTGCATGGCGGAAAATGCCGCCTGAACGGACTGCAAGGCGCTCCAGAGGTGGCGCTGGTTATGGGCCACGCTGCGCACGTTTGCCGCGGGCAGCGGCAAGGCGGGCGCCTCGGCTTGCCAGGACGGTTCGGCCTGATCGATGGATGAAAACTCGATGACCCAGCCGGGATCTGCCGACTCGATGAAACCCGCATTGCTGGCTTGCGGCCCTTTGCGCTGATAGCGGGCCTTGCAGCGCCAATTGCCCGCCTGCGGTTCGCAACTGGCGCCAAGCAACGACCACCCGGCCAGGCGCACCGGCAAACGATAAAACTCCTGCAGAACGGCTTGCGTGCCAAGCACTCCGTGCACGGCGATGGCACGGCCCGCCCTCTCCTGCGCATCAGACCAGGCCCGGCCGGCATCGACGTGGGGCGGCTCCGGCTGCGATGGCGCGGGCGCCCGCCAGAGCTTCCATATACGAGGCGGCGCGAATGCCACCGCAAGAATCAGCACCCCCCATCGCAACAGGCCCGCCGTCCCCCCATACCGGCGCCGCGCGCGCCGCAAACGCGACGGTTCGCCGCTGGCGGCAGCGATATCTTTCAGGGAAGGCGATTGCGACTCGTCGAGCAGCGCCAATTGCGGAAACGCCTGGCGAAGCCCTTCCAGGCTTTCCTTGGCATCATCGGCGCAAGCATGGACTTTGTCGGTGCGAGCGACCACCGCACCCTCGTGCACAACCACCAGCCAATGATGGGACTCGTCGAGCGCCAACAACAAGGCAATGGTTCCTCCCGGAAACAGCCGGGCCACATTTTGCGCCGCCGAGTGCAACGGCGCACCGCGGTCGAGCAGCCTGGGACTTAACTGTGCAAGCCCCACCGCCGCCGCGAACGGGCCGGCCGCGACCAGGTGCGTAGCGCGATGCCGCCTGGCCATGCGATAAGCCACCCGGTCGGCGCGGCCATCCAGCAAAGGCAGCCAGTCGAGCCCGAACGCCAGGGAGACGGAAGCAGCGGGAAGGATCAGAATGTCGCTCATGGCCCTTGCCCTCAGAAACCTTCTTCGACCTGCGCGGTGACCACGACTATCGTCGCCAGCCGCTGGGTGGAAAGACGCTCGCTGCCACCCAGCAGCATGGGCATGCCCGGATTC
>JBEBXF010000301.1:0-4585 GCA_040391725.1 Eoetvoesiella caeni
AAGTGCTTCCGCGATGAAGACCTGCGCGCCGACCGCCAGCCCGAATTCACGCAGATCGATTGCGAAACCTCGTTCCTGAACGAGCAGGAAATCCGCGACATCTTCGAAGGCATGCTGCGCCATGTGTTCAGCACCGTTCAGGACGTGCAATTGCCCGCCGAGTTTCCCTCCATGACCTGGGAAGAGGCCATGCGCCGTTTCGGTTCCGACAAGCCCGACCTGCGCGTCAAGCTGGAGTTCGTCGATATTTCCGACCTCATGGCCGATGTCGACTTCAAGGTGTTCTCCGCGCCGGCCAACGATGCGGGCAGCCGCGTCGTGGCCTTGCGTGTGCCTGGCGGCGGCTCCATGCCGCGCAGCGAAATCGATGCCTACACCAAGTTCGTGGGCATATACGGCGCCAAGGGCCTGGCCTACATCAAGGTCAACGATGCCGCCTCCGTTCCCGAAGGCCTGCAGTCGCCCATCGTCAAGAACATCCACAACACCGCGCTGACCAAGCTCATCGAGCGCACCGGCGCGCAAAGCGGCGACCTCATCTTCTTCGGCGCCGACAAGATCAAGGTGGTCAACGACGCCATGGGCGCGCTGCGGGTCAAGATCGGCCATAGCGAGTTCGGCAAAGAGCACGGCCTTTTCGAGCCCGGCTGGAAGCCCTTGTGGGTGGTGGATTTCCCCATGTTCGAATACGACCAGGGCGAAGGGCGCTACACGGCCGCCCACCATCCGTTCACCAGCCCCAAGGACGGCCACGAGGAATTCCTCGAAAGCGATCCTGCCAAAGCGCTGGCCAAGGCGTACGATATAGTCTTGAACGGTTGGGAAATCGGTGGCGGCTCGGTGCGTATCCATCGCGCCGAGATCCAAAGCAAGGTGTTCCAGGCGCTGAACATCGGCGCCGAAGAGGCCGCCGAGAAGTTCGGCTTCCTGCTCGACGCCCTGCAATATGGCGCGCCTCCGCATGGCGGCATCGCGTTCGGGCTCGACCGTCTGGTCACCATGATGACCGGCGCCGAATCCATTCGCGACGTCATTGCCTTCCCCAAGACGCAGCGCGCGCAAGACCTGCTGACGCATGCGCCTTCGCCCGTCGACGAGAAGCAGTTGCGCGAGCTTCACATCCGCTTGCGCAGCACCGAGGTAAAGTAACCGTCAAGAGGCCGGCTCGTGTCAGTCCTGCGGATTGTCAGCTACAACATCCATAAAGGCCGCTCGGCCATGGGGGCGCGCGAATCGTTGTCCGAGCTGCGCCTGGGGCTGTACGGCTTGCGCCCCGACCTGCTTTTCCTGCAAGAGGTTCAGGGGCGCAACGAACGCGAAAGCATCCTGGATGCCCAGCATGAGTCGCTGGGCGCTGCGCTGAACATGGACGTTTGCTACGGCTGCAATGCCGTGCGGGCCGACACCGACCACGGCAATGCGCTGCTCTCGCGGTTTCCCGTGCTGGGCTTCGAAAACCAGGACATCTCCGACCACCGGCTGGAGCAGCGCGGCCTGCTGCATGCCACCATCCTGGTCGACGAAACGCCGGTGCATTGCATTGTCGTGCATCTGGGCTTGTTCGCAGGCGGACGCTCGCGCCAGATCAATGCGCTGGTCGAGCGCATCAAGCGCCTGGTGCCCGCGCAAGACCCCCTGCTCATCGCCGGAGACTTCAACGACTGGAACAATCGCCTGGCGCCATTGTTCGTGCAGCAATTGGGGCTGTACGAAGTGTTCTCGGCCTCGCCGCGCGGCCTTAGCGCCCGCCAGCTTCCGCTAAGCAAATCCGTGCGCAACCTGGGCCGCAGCTTGCGCTCGCTGCATTTTCCGACGGCGCGCTCCGATTCCATTTTCGAGCTGGGTATCAATGGCGCGGCGCGCCATACGCCGCCGCCGCGCACATTTCCCGCCGCATTCCCATGGCTGAGGCTGGATCGCATCTATCAGCGAGGTTTTGCCGTGCGCAACGCCCGCGTGCTGCATGGGCACCCCTGGCGGCAACTGTCCGACCACGCGCCCATTTTTACTGAATTAGAATTGCCGTAGCTGTCACGAGGCCAGTCCCGGGCGCAGACTATCCCTGCGGGCTGTTTGCATTTGGAGCAGGGCAGGGCCTTTGGACTTGCGCGGCGTCATCATTCGAACCGTGGCGCGTTTCGGACTTTACGGATGGGGGGTATGGCACGCGGCATCCTGAAACTGCAATGGCATGATGGAAACCGGATAGAGCTCCTGCAGAACGGCGGGCAGTTTTTTCCGGCCCTGTGCGCGGCCATCGATGCGGCGCGCGCCAGCGTGCACCTTGAAACCTATATTTTCAAGCTCGACCGTACCGGCCTGAAGGTGCTGGAGCATTTGCGCCTGGCTTGCGGGCGCGGCGTCAAGGTTCGCGTTGCGCTGGATGGCTTTGGTTCCTTTGAGTGCGTCGACGAACTGATGCAGCGCTTGACCGGCATGGGGGCGACGTGCCGCGTGTATCGCCCCGAGCCAAGGGGCATGAATTTCTACCGTTTCAGTCTGCGCCGCCTGCGCCGGCTGCACCGCAAGGTTACGGTGGTGGACGGCCAAGTGGCGTTCGTGGGCGGCATCAACATTATCGACGATCTCGACGACGTGCCCCATGATGGCACGGGCCCCAGGCCGCGCTTCGATGTCGCGGTAAGCGTGCGCGGGCCCATCGTGCCGCAGATCGACAGCGAGCAGAGTCTTTTGTGGCTGCGCATGGCGCCGAAGCACGGCAACGACATGCAGCGCACGTATCAACGGGTACGCCACTGGTTCCTGCGCCGGCAACGGGTCTTGTCGGAGCACATGCCGGTCTTCGATCCCGGCGTGCGGGCCGCCTTTCTTCTGCGCGACAACCTCCGCTTTCGCCAGACCATCGAAAACGTGTACTTGCAGGGAATAGAGACGGCGCGCGGCGATATCCTGATCGCCAATGCGTATTTCTTTCCCGGCATGCGCCTGCGGCGCGCGCTGGAACAGGCGGCCCGGCGCGGCGTGCGCGTGCGCCTGCTGCTGCAGGGCCGTTCGGAATATGCCCTGCAGTTTCGCGCCTCGCGCAGCATGTACGGCAAATTGCTGGACGACGGCATCGAGGTCTACGAGTACATGGCAAGCTATCTGCATGCCAAGGTGGCCGTCATCGACGAGGCGGCCACGGTCGGCTCATCCAATCTGGATCCGTTCAGCTTGCTGCTGGCGCGCGAGGCCAATGTGTTTGTGAAGGACGACGGCTTCGCGCAAACGCTGAAGACGGCGCTGGAGGCCGAAATCGCCGCCAACGCCAACCACGTCACGCTCGAAAGCCTGCAAAAACGCGGCTTGCTGGGCCGCGCCATCGATTCAACCGCGTATTTTCTATTGCGGGTAGGCGTTTCCCTGACGGGCAAATCTTCCGAATACTAAGTCTAGACGCAGCTTAGATTGGCCGCATTGGCCTTTTGCACCGCCTTGGGAATGGGAACGTGGGCGTGCAGGACGGCCTGGCCGCGCTCGAACATGGTCAGTTGGCCGGGGCTGAACGACACCCAGTTTTCGTTGTCGGTAATCGGACGGGTGGCAATGACCGCCACGCGGTCGTCGCGGCAGGTGGTTTGCGAAAAATCCACCGTCATGTCGGCGTCGACGAGGTGCGCGGTGGCGAAAGGCCAGGCGCGTATCAGGTAGTGCAGTTGGGTGGAGCAATGCGCGAACAGCATGCGGCCGTTGGAAAACAGGAAATTGAAGACCCCGTGCCGGGTGATGTCGCGCGTCAGCGCTTCCACGGCGGAAAAAAGCTCGGATGACGACGGCTCGTGGTTGCCGAACCGGCTGCGCAGCCCTTGCATGATGTAGCAGAAGGCCAGCTCGCTGTCGGTGCCGCCCACGGGTTGATACTGCCCGTCCAGTGCGGGGCGGTAGTTGAGTAAATCGCCGTTGTGGGCGAAGATCCAGTGCCTTCCCCATAGCTCGCGCATGAATGGGTGGCAGTTTTCGAGCTGGATGTCGCCCTGGGTGGCTTTGCGGATGTGCGCAATGACGTTGCGCGACTTGATCGGGTAGTGCTTGATCAGCTCAGCGACGGGCGACTTGCAGGAAGGCTGGTTGTCGATGAAGACGCGGCAGGCCTTGTTTTCGAAGAAGGCGACGCCGAAGCCGTCGGCATGGTGGTCGGTGTTGCCGCCCCGGGCGGCAAAGCCGGTAAACGAAAACGTAAAATCGGTGGGCTGGGCGCAGCTCATGCCCAACAACTGACACATGGCGAAAATGGCCTGAAAAAAGCGCGGTGTAAGCGCGAACGTGGGCGCTGAAAAAGTACATGCAGGCCACCAGGCGCTGCGTATTGCGTCCTATGACCCTGATTTTAATACGGGTATCGGCGCAGAGGTGAGTTAATAAGCCTATGCGGGTCGAATCGCGGCGTATACCGGGCCCGAAGCACAATTTTTGTCGCTTACGTAATACACTGGGCTAGAGAGCCTGCTAACAGGCCCTGGGCACTTTCATTGATCGGTCGTTCGCAGCGCGGCGGCTGAAGCGTTTCGGAGTCACGTCTATGCAAGCAAATCAGTCGGGCCAAAGGCATATCGGCAAGGTGGCCGTGTGCGGGGCCGGGGTCATG
>JBEBXF010000302.1:0-4536 GCA_040391725.1 Eoetvoesiella caeni
CGGTCCAGCCGGTGAAACGGTTTTCCAGATTCCACTGGCTTTCGCCGTGGCGCATGAGTACGAGTTTGTGCATGTTAAAAACCTACTTGAAAGTTGAATTATCGCCCCCAATTTATAATTGATACAGCCAACTCTTATTCCAAGAGCCAAATCAGGACACATCGTGGATTTTCTTCTTAGTCAGAACAACCTTTATATTGTAATAATAGCCCTGGTTTCGGGGGGCATGCTGCTATGGCCCGCGCTGAACAAAGGCCGCAGCGTCACCCAGGTGGACGTGCAGCAGGCCGTGCAGCTGGCCAATCAAAAACACGGAATCTTCGTCGACGTGCGGACGGCCGAACACTTCAAGGCCGGCACCATCCCCCAGGCCCGCAACGTGCCCGTGGCCGATATCGACAGCAAGGCTTCCACCCTGCCCAAAGACAAGCCCATCATCGTCTTTTGCGACCAGGGCCGGGAATCGGCCCGCATTGCCGGCGCCTTGCGCAAACAGGGCTTTGCCCAGGCGGTAAGCCTGCAAGGCGGCCTGCGCACCTGGGCCGACGCCGGCCTGCCGCTGGGCAAAAAGGGCTGACGAGCCCGGCTTCATTTTTCCGCTATCGAGGAATCCATGACCAATGTAACCATGTACTGCACTGCAGTATGTCCGTATTGCATTCGCGCCGAAATGCTATTAAAACAGCGCGGCGTCACTGAAATCGACAAAATCCGCATCGACGCCGACCCCAGCCAGCGTTCCGTCATGATGGAACGCACGGGCCGGCGCACGGTGCCGCAAATCTACATCAACGATGTCCATGTAGGCGGGTATGACGACCTGGCGGCGCTCGACCGCGCCGACAAGCTCATCCCCCTGCTCAATAGCTAGGGCCTGTCAACAGGCTCTAGGCCCCAACAACGGCAACCACGCTTACGCGTCCATCATCATACTTACAGGAAACAACATGGCCGACCAGGATCAAAACACCCAAGACAACCAGGACCCGAGCTTCGGCTTGCAGCGCACTTACGTCAAGGACGTCTCGCTTGAAATGCCCAACGCGCCGCAAATCTTCCTGGAACAGGAAAGCCCTTCCGTCGACGTTTCCATCAATGTCGGCGGCCAGCGCCTGGCCGACAGCATCTACGAAAGCACGGTAACCGCCACGGTCACCACGCGCATCGGCGACCAGGTCATGTACCTGGTCGAAGCCACGCAAGCCGGCATCTTCGAAGCCTCCAACATCCCCGACGAGCAACTCGACCCGCTGCTGGGCATAGTCTGCCCCACCATGCTGTACCCGTATCTGCGCGCCAATGTGGCCGACCTGATCACCCGCACTTCGCTGCCCGCGCTGCACCTGGCCGAAGTCAATTTCCAGAACCTGTACGAACAGCGCCTGGCCCAGCTGGCCGAGGAACAAGAGTCGCAGGATTCCGGAATCATCCTGCCTCCCGGCGCGACCCGCCAGTAAAAGCGTGGCATCCCCGCTTCCCGCCCGATCTCGCGTCGCCGTCCTCGGCGCCGGAAGCTGGGGCACCGCGCTGGCGGCATTGGCCTGCGCCAATGCCGACACCCTGCTGTGGGCGCGCGATGCGGCCACAGCGCAGGCCATAAACGCCGCGCACGCCAACGAACGCTATCTGCCGGGCATCATCCTGCCCGCCGCCTTGCGCGGCACCAGCGACTTCCCGCAAGCGGTCGCGCATGCCTGTACCTCCGGTCACGGCAACGGCCTGATCATCCTGGGCGTGCCCGTTGCCGGGCTCGCCGATATCTGCGCGCGCCTGAAAAGCGAACTGGGCCGCCTGGACACCGGCAATCCGACCATCATCTGGATCTGCAAGGGCTTTCACCACGAAAGCGGGCAACTGCCGCACGAGATCGTGCGCGCGGCATTGAGCGGCCTGCCGCATTCGGGGCTGGGCGTGCTTTCGGGCCCGTCGTTCGCCCGCGAAGTCGCACAAGGCCTGCCGGTGGCGCTGACCATAGCCAGCCGGCAAGCCCACGTCGCCGATACCGTCATACAAGCCCTGCACGGCCGCAGCGCACGCATCTATACCAGCCAGGACGTCGTCGGCGTCGAAGTCGGCGGGGCGCTCAAGAACATCATGGCCATCGCCTGCGGAATTTCCGACGGGCTGGGGCTGGGCACCAACGCCAGGGCGGCCCTGATCACCCGCGGGCTGGCCGAAATGCAGAGGCTGGGACGGGCGCTGGGCGGCAAAGCCAACACGTTTTCAGGCCTGACCGGCCTGGGCGACCTGGTGCTTACCGCCACCGGCGACCTGTCGCGCAACCGCCAGGTGGGGTTGGCCATCGGCAAGGGGCAAACCCTGGAGCACATCCTGGAGGGCGGCATGACCGCCGAGGGCGTGCGCTGCGCCCGAGCCGCGCTGGCGCTGGGCGGGCGCCATCATGTCGACCTGCCCATTACCGAAGCCGTCTGCAACGTCCTGTTCAACGGTTTGTCCCCGCGCCAGGCCGTGTCCGACCTGCTTTCCCGCGAGGCCAAGGCGGAATCCCCGCATCCGGGCGCTTGAGCGGCGCCGCCCGCTAGCCAAAGCGCCCCGCACACACTACCCGTATCGCCGGCAACCGGAAAGCCGGGCCCGGGCGCATGCTTCCAGGGCCTAAACGAGTCCCTACACCCCGCCCTCGTAACCGCACTGGCGCCAGGCCTCGAAAACGGTGACGGCGACCGAGTTGGAAAGATTGAGGCTGCGCTGCCGCGGCTGCATGGGCAGGCGTATTCGCTGCGCCGCTCCGAACAGTTCCATCTGCTGGGCCGACAGGCCGGCCGTTTCACGCCCGAACACGAATACGTCCCCGGGCTGGAAGGCCACCTCGCCGATCAGGCGCGAACCCTTGGTGGTCATGGCGAATTGCCGCGTCGCGGGGCTGCCCGTGCTGGCCAGGGCCTCGGGCAAGCTATCGTGCACCTGCATATCGGCCCACTCGTGATAGTCCAGCCCGGCCCGCTTCAGCTTTTTATCGTCCAGTTCGAAGCCCAGCGGACGCACCAGATGCAACGCGGCCCCGGTATTGGCCGCCAAGCGAATGACGTTGCCGGTGTTCGGCGGAATCTCGGGAGAGACAAGAACGATATGAAACATGATTCGTAGGTATTATGGACGAGGAGCCACCATGGGCGAGACACTTGGCCGGCGGCTTACTGCGCAATCATATTACACGGCGCGCCGCCGGTATGGGGTGCGGGCCAGCACCAGGCCCCACACCGCGCCGGCGCCGGCGGCCTTCAGTTGCAGCGCGATGCCGTGCAGGGTGCTGCCGGTGGTCAGGACATCGTCGACCACGGCAACCGTTGCGCCTTCGATTCGGCGGGTACAGGCATACAGGTCTGGAGCCTGCAGCAAGCGCTGGGCCCGCCGCCTATGCGTTTGCCGCCCGCCTTCCTGGCGGCGCGCCAGGAGATCCGGCTGGCAGCGCAACGCCAATTGCGGCGCCAGATACCGGGCAAGTTCGGCCGCCGGGTTGAAACCGCGCAGCACAACGGAAGCACGGCTGGCCGGCACCGGAACCAGAATGGTATTTGCCGGCAGAGCCGGCCTGTGCTGCCGAACCGCGTCGGCCAAAATGTCCGCTAGGAAACGGGCATGCGAAAACCGCCGCTCGCCCTTGAACTGGCGCACCAGCAAATCGCCGGGCATGGCGTAGTCGAAGGCCGCCACCACCGCGTCGAAGGCAGGCGCCTGAAGCGCGCAGTCGGGGCAGGCCCCCGTTTCGAGCGCCAGCCGGCACACCGGGCAGCGCCGCGCGGGACTTTGCATGGAATGCATGACGTCGGCGCGACAATCCGTGCAAAGCTGGCCGCCGCGCGAAGCGCCACGGCACAATGCACAGTCGGAAGGGACACGGGCAAGCAGCGCGGCGGGCCAATCGCGCCATGACGCCAAGCCGGCGGAGGGCGCCGACAAAGCCGCCAACTCGCGCCCACGCCAAGTATGAGCCATAATAATAGGGATCCCCTTGAAGGCCATGCCAGGCCGCTCTTCACCCGAACATCTAAGCACGATTCATCCGCCGTCGCCAGCAACGAGCCGCAAATATGTCACAGCCCCCTACCCTGGCCCTGAACCAGGCCCACGTCACACGACAGTTCACCCGGCGCGCCCCTCTGGACGAGGCACAATTCCTTTACGGCGAAATCGCACAGCGCATGCTGCAGCGCCTGAGCTACATCCGCATTTCCCCCAGCGCCATTCTGGATGCGGGCTGCGGCGCCGGGCATGCGCTGGAACCCCTGCGCTCGCGCTATCCCAATATCGACTACACGGGGCTGGACGCCTGCGCCGCCCTCGTCGAAACCGCCATCGACCGCTATGCGGCCAAACCCAGCCTGTGGCAAAAGCTGCGCAACAAGCCCACCCGCGCGCCGCACTTCGTGAAGGCCGACCTGGCCGAATCGGGACTGCCTCCTGAACAGCTGGATCTCGTATGGTCGAACATGGCGCTGCACTGGCATGCCGAACCGCATCGGGTGCTCGGCGAATGGCGGCGCCTGCTCAATACCGGCGGCCTGGTCATGTTTT
>JBEBXF010000303.1:0-4512 GCA_040391725.1 Eoetvoesiella caeni
CGTATTGCCAGCCATGGTAGGGGCATTCCAGACGATCGCCTTCGCTGGCTTGCTTGATGCGTCCTATGGACAGCTTGGCGTGCCGGTGGGCGCATTGGTCGCGCATGGCGGCGAGCTTGCCATCAAGCCGGGCAAGAACGATATCTTGCCCCAGAAGCTTGACGCCCAGCGGGCGCAGCCCACCGGAGCTGCCGCGATGGAATTCCTGAAGGGTGCAGACGGGATGCCAGAAATAGCGCAAATACGTTTTGTCTGCGATAAGCGGTGTGCTTGCCATGACCTCTCCTTTGCATGCGTTATTATTATTATGACAACATTTTTATTGTATTGTATGCAATATATAAAGATAGTCAACCTAATTTGTGAGTTCACAACAAGGAAGGTTATGATTTGATTTTTGAAGATGGATGTATGAGCAACCCGTCGCTACCCACGCCCACTCAGCTTATTGTCGACGCCATTACCGAGGCCGTACTGGCGCAGCGCCTGATTCCGGGCACCAAGCTCAATGAGGCGGAGCTGGTGGAAATTTTCGGGGTCGGCCGAACGACCGTGCGGCAAGCGCTCATCCGGCTGTCGCAAGACAAGCTGGTAACCATCGAACATAATCGCGGCGCCACCATCACCAAGATGACCGATCTGGAAATCCGGGAGACTTTCGAAGTTCTGGCCATGGTCGAGTGCGCTGCACTGGAAAAACTGGGCAGGAGCATAACGGCGTTCGACATAGCCCGTTTACGCCAGCATATCGACAACCAGAAGCAGGCGCACCAGCACGGCAATGCCGACCTGGAGTTTCGCTTGGCCCCCGATTTTCATGTGCTGGTGGTTCGCATGGCGCACAATCGCGTCCTGGACGAAGTGCACGGAAAGCTTACGGCCCAGGAAAGGCTGATCACGTCCCAGTATTACGGCGGCTTCGACCAGCAGCATCTGTGTTCCGATCACGCCGAGATCGTGAGCCTTATCGAAAGCGGCCAGATAGAGCAGGCCCAGGCCTTGCTTGTGGAGCACTACCGGGTGCTGGAGGACTATTGCCTGCGCGGCAAAGCGCACAAGTCGACCATTCCCTTGAAAGAGGCATTGAAGCCTGACGCAAAAGTCGGTTGATTGGCCGCGGCCAAGGGTCTAGAAATTAGCCCTTCAACGTAATCGCCGCTGATTCCTTTGCTTTGCGGGCGCGGGGAATCAACGGCGATTCGTGTGCTGGCCTTGGTCCGGCTGTATGGCTTCTAGCGCATTGCCTTCAGGGCTTCGGCCCAACGGTGCAATTCGTTCAGCAAGGTCTGGGCCGAGGTGTCGATGAGTTCGTTAGATTTGAAATTGCGGTTTTCATCCAGCAGCGTTGCGACCATGGGGATGGCCACGCCTTCGACCATGGGCATCATCTTCAGCGTGGTGACCAGTTGCTTTTCCAGTTGCACCGCGCGCAGGCCGCCCGAAACGCCGCCGTAGCTGACGAAGCCGCAAGGCTTGTAGTTCCATTCCTTGTAAACGTAGTTCAGGGCGTTGACGAAGGAGGGAGGGGGGCCGTAGTTGTATTCGGGCGTGACGAACACGTAGGCGTCGGCATCGGCCACGCTGGCGCTCCATTTCTTGGTGTGTTCTTTTTCGTACTTGCGCTGCACGGGATGGACGGGCTCGTCGTAGATGGGCAGGTTGAATTCGGCGATGTCGACCAGGCTGACGTCGAATTTTTCGTGCTTGGCGGCGAAATCCTTGAACCAGTTCGCGACCGACGGGCCGACGCGGCCCGGGCGGGTGCTGCATATGACTACTTGAAGCTTGAGCGCCATGTTTACATCTCCATAATTATGCGGAAGGTCGGCCGCCGGCCCGATTCAGGACAGCGCGGCCCCATCGCATTGTAATCGTAGACGCGATGGAAAATCGGCGTGGCTTGCCGGGCTGCCGCCGAGGCCCGTGCACCAGTTTTCCATTGGTTGATGGGCTTTTAGAATTCCTGCCAATCGTCCTCGGCCTGGGCGGTAGCCGCGACAAGCCGGCGCGGGGCGGGGGATCGAACCGGCGCCGGTGTCCGAGAAGCTACGGAAATCCGCGCCGCCGCGGGGGCGCGAGAAGGCGCGGAGGGTTCGGCGGCCGGCACGTCTCCGCCGACATTGAAGGCCGCGACCGCTTGTGTCAGGCTGGATGCCTGATCCTGCAGGCTGGCGGTGGCTGCCGCGGCTTCCTCGACCAGAGCCGCATTCTGCTGGGTGACCTGGTCCATCTGGACGATGGCCTGGTTCACCTGCTCGATACCCACGCTTTGTTCCTGGCTCGCCACGGTGATCTCGGCGACGATGCCGGTAACACGGTTGACGCTGTCCACGACTTCCTGCATGGTGGCGCCGGCCTGTTCGGCCAGTGAGCTGCCGGTATTGACCGTGGCCACCGAGGCGTCGATCAAGGCTTTGACGTCCTTGGCCGCCGACGCGCTGCGCTGTGCCAGGCTGCGCACTTCGCTGGCCACCACGGCAAAGCCTTTGCCTTGCTCGCCCGCGCGTGCCGCCTCGACCGCCGCATTCAAGGCAAGAATATTGGTCTGGAACGCAATGCCGTCGATCACGGTGATGATATTTTCGATCTGGCTCGCGGAACTGTGGATGGTGTTCATGGTTTCGACGACCTGGGCCACGACGTCGCCGCCCTTGCTGGCAATGCTCGACGCGGATACCGCCAGCTTGTTGGCCTGTTCGGCGTTGTCGGCGTTTTGCTTGACGGTATTGGTCAGTTGTTCCATGGCCGATGCCGTCTCGGTCAGGGAACTGGCCTGCTCTTCGGTGCGCGACGATAGATCGATGTTGCCCGCCGCTATCTGGCTGGACGCCGTGGCGATGCTGTGCGTGCCGGCGCGCACTTCCGCCACGGTCTTGAGCAGATTGCTGTTCATCGCCTTCAGAGCATGCAGCAGTTGGCCCGTTTCGTCCTGCGCGTCGACCTCGATGCGTCCGGTCAGATCGCCTTTCGCGACGCGATTGGTCGCTTCGACGGCGTGGCGCAGCGGGCGCGTGATGCTGGTGGTGATCCACCATGCAAATACTATCCCCAGCAGCAGCACGATCGCGGCGATCATGGCTATGATCTTCTGGCTGGCGTAGTTGGCGGCGCGTGTGTTCTTGGCTGTCATATCCAGGTACTGGCGCTGCATGTCGACGAATTCCCGCACCGACGCCGCGTATTTCTGTGCACCGGGCACGAAGGATTCGGTGAACACCCGGTTGGACTCTTCCTGTTTGCCGGCCGCTTTCAGGGCGTTCATCTTGTTGCGCGACGACAGGTAGACCTCACGTTCCTGGTCGATACGTTTGAACAAGACTTTTTCCTCGTCCGCAACGAGCAGGGATTCGATCTTTTTCTTCAGGGCCGACGATTCGTCGGTGGCCTTCTTGACATCCGGAGCGAAAAACTCGACCAGCGAGGGATCCGAGCTTTTGGCGATGGCCATGGCTCGAACGATGCCGTTGCTGAGGTTGACATACCAGTCGGCAATCAGGCGTTCCTTGGCCAGGGGCGATTCCAGCAGGTGGCGGGTGGTGGTGGCGACGGTCCGGAGCTGCCAGATGGCGAGCGCGGTAATGGACATGGAGAGGATAAGGATGACGGTAAACCCGTAGCCCAGCCGTTTGCCGATTTTCATGTTCTTGAGAAAGCTCATTGCTGCATGTCCTGATAGTTCGGAAAACCGTCTTTCCGTGCGGGCACGGGGAGTCGACGGCTCCATGGATCCGTTTGACGAAGTGGTTGGTCTGAGAAGGGCAGTCGAGCGATAACGAATATGCGCCGCGCGGACACCCGCGCCCGTGGGCGAGGCGAGTGTGCGAGTGGTTTGAACTTGAATGTTCGGCCCTGCGGAAGACGAGTGAATAGCCTTTCGAATCAGGGTTTACCCCTACCAGAAGGGTTTACGTCAGCACGCATACAGTCTTTAGCCGTCCGGCGGCATTTTTTTAACCTGGGGCCTCCAGGGCAAAAAGAGTTCCCTTTTTTGAGGGTGGCAAGCCGTGCAAGCGGCACAGCATGGGACTAAACCAAAAATCCGAGTGCATGGACGAAATGCCCGGCGTTAAATGCAAGGGTGGGGCGGGATGAGACAAGGTTTGCGCACGGTGCGCGGAACATCAGGCAGTGCTTGCGCGGGGAACCGTATATGAAATGCGCTCATAGGCTGGTTGCTGTGCTGGCAATACCCTTGCTCGGCATTGCGGGCGGCATGGCCTGGGCCAACGGCCCGGATGCGGCCATTGTCGCCCAGGGCGGCGTCGTGAATGTCTGGCAGCTTCGTCCCGTGGCCGGCCATGCGCCGGTTGCGACGGTGGCTGGCCCCGGCTCCGTGAAAAGCGTAAGCCTCATGTGCGACGGCGGCACTCCGGTCGTTGCCGTGGCCGTCAGGGCCAAGCCCCGGGCCGGGACGATCAACCTCAGCCTGGATTTTGGCGGGGCAGTCGTCAGCTTGCCGCTGCTGGGGGCGACCGCGGGAGCCACGCTACTGTTGGGCGACCTGAGCGACTC
>JBEBXF010000304.1:0-4501 GCA_040391725.1 Eoetvoesiella caeni
CTACTTCAACGTATTCGGCAAGCGCCAGGATCCCAACGGCGCCTACGCGGCGGTCATCCCGAAGTGGGTGTCGGCCATGATCCGCAACGAGGACGTCGTGGTGAACGGCGACGGCGAAACCAGCCGCGACTTCTGCTACGTGGAAAACGCGGTGCAGGCCAATATTCTTGCGGCCCTGGCCCAGCCTGAAGGCGTCAACCAGGTGTACAACGTGGCGGTCAATGCGCGCACCTCGCTGAACGAACTCTTCCAGTACCTGGCCAAGGCCTTGGGCAATAACGGCGTCGTCTACGACAAGCAGCCTTTGTACGGCGATTTCCGCGCGGGCGACGTGCGCCACTCGCAGGCCGACATCAGCAAGGCCCAGCACCTGCTGGGGTACAAGCCCTTGTACAACATCGTCCAGGGCCTGGAAGTCGCCATGCCGTGGTACACGCAGTTCCTGCGTTAACTTGAAGAGCTTTTCGCAAAGGCTGTCGCGCCTGCACTCCGATCATCGGCGCATAGCCATGGGGGCGGCGCGAGTCGCCTTTTTTCTTCTGCTGGGCAAGGCCGCCGGCGCCGTCAAGGAGATGGCGGTGGCGTATCGCTACGGCGTCAGCAACGCCGTCGATGCCTACCAATTCACGCTGACGATGGCAAGCTGGCTGCCCCTGACCATAGTCGGGGCGCTGTCGGTCGTCCTGATCCCGGTGCTGGTGCATACCCGCTACGAAGACCGCGCGGCGCGCGCCCGTTTCCTGGGCGAGCTGCAAGGCTGGACCATAGGCGGCGGCGTCGTTCTGGCGGTGCTTACCTATTTGCTGTGGCCGTTCGTGCTGGAGTGGGCGGGCGTGGGCCTGACGCCCGAGGCCCGCAAGATGAGCCTGGAGCTGAACCTGGCATTTGCGCCGGCCGCCTTGCTGACGCTGATGATAGGCATCAGCGCGGCGCGCCTGCGCGCTCACGAGCGGCATATCAATACGCTGCTCGACAGCGTTCCGGCGGTGGTCATCCTGGTGTGGGTCATGCTCGCTGGGGTCGTGACCGACGTGGGGCCATTGATGTGGGGCACCCTGGTCGGCTATTTCATCCAGTCGGTCTGGCTGCTGTGGCTGGCGGCCAAGGCCGACGGCATGTGGGGCAGGCCAAGGTTCGCCTTGAGCGCCCATCAGTGGCCGGATCTGGTCAAGGCGGCCGGCGTCATGCTGCTGGGCCAGGTTGCCATGAGCTTCGTAGGGCCCATCGACCAGTACACGGCGGCCAATCTGGGCTCCAATGCCAACGCGACCCTTGGCTATGCCAGCCGCCTGCTGTCGCTGGTGCTGGGAATCGGGGCGGCCTCGGTCGGCCGCGCCGCCTTGCCGGTGCTGGCCGACATACAAAGCCGCGGCGACGCGGTGCGGGCGCGTTCGATGGCCCTGAAGTGGTCGGTGCTGATGCTGGCCGCGGGGGCGGCGGCGACCCTGGTCGGCTGGATTCTGGCGCCGTGGGGCGTGGCGCTGCTGTTCGAGCGGGGCGCCTTTACCGCCCAGGATACGCAGTCGGTGGCGCATGTGCTGCGCTGGGGGCTGTTGCAACTGCCGTTCTATTTTGGCGTTCTGGTGCTGGTGCAATTGCTGGCCAGCCAGAACCGCTACCGCCTCATGGCCGTGATCGCCATTGCCAATTTCGGGCTGAAGGCGATCATGAATTACGTGCTGGCGCCCATCATGGGCACGGCCGGCATCATGCTGGCCACCAGCTTGATGTATGCCTTGTCTTACACCTGTTACGTTGTGGTTGCGCTGAAATCGGCGCCCGGCGGGCATACTGCCAGCTAAAGCGTCAACCCGTCATTGCTTCATGATCATGAGTAAAGTTTCGTCATCCATGCCGTCTGCGCCTCATCTGCTGATCGTCATCCATTCGCTTAGCGGGGGCGGCGCCGAGCGTGTGGCGGCCGACCTGAGCGCCTATTGGGTTCGGCGCGGCTATCGCGTTTCGGTGGCGACCCAAACCGGGGCCGACACCGATGCCTATACCCTGGATCCCTCGGTGCAGCGCATCGTGCTGGGCACGGCCGCCGCCAGTTCGGGGCGCTTGTCGGGGCTGCTCGCCAATCTGCGCCGGGTCTGGAAATTGCGCCGCGTCATCCGCAAGCAGCGGCCCAGCGTGGTGCTGGGCATGATGACGACGGCCTCCATCCTGGCGATCGTGGCGGCCCGCGGCCGCGGCTGCCGGGTCATTGCCACCGAGCATACGCACCCGCCTTCCCAGGAGCTGTCCAGCCTGTGGCTGCGTTTGCGGCGCTGGGCGTATCCCCAGGCCGACAAGGTGGTGGCGCTGACGTCGGGAACGGCGGCATGGCTGGAGCAGCATGTGCCGGGTTCGAAGCTCGCCGTCATTCCCAATGCCGTTTGCTGGCCCTTGCAGGCCGGCGAGCCCGTGCTGGAGCCGCCGCAAAGAAACGGGCGCCTGCGTCTGCTGGCCGTGGGGCGCCTGCATCCGCACAAAGGCTTCGATCTGCTGATCGAGGCCTTCGGCAGCATTGCCGGCTACTTTCCCGACTGGGATCTGGTTATATTGGGAGAAGGCGACGATCGCGAGGTCCTGCAGACCCGAATCGACGGCACGGGCCTGAGCGACAGAATCACCCTGGCGGGCCGGGTCGGCAATGTCGGGCAATGGTACGAAGAGTCCGATCTGTACGTCCTGAGCTCGCGGGTCGAGGGCTTGTCGAATTCATTGCTGGAAGCCATGGCCAGCGGCCTGGCGCCGGTGGCGTTCGATTGCGAGACCGGGCCCAGGGAAATCATCCGCAATGGCATAGACGGGGTGCTGGTTCGCCCGGCGGAAGATGCGGAAGCCTTGGCGGCGCATTTGTCCGATCTCATGGCGCACGACGCCAAGCGCCAGGCGTTTGCCAAGCGCGCCGTCGATGTGCTGGACAGGTTTTCCACGGCGCGGGTCATGGCGTTGTGGCGGCAGGTGTTTGAAGGGCGCTGAACGCCGCGGCCGGCGCAGCGGCGATGTACTGAAAAAAGAGGCGTAAGCTATGTGTGGAATCATGGGGACGTGGGGCCCCCTGACGGATCGGCGGGCGGTCATCGAGCGAGGTTGCCGCACTATGCGGCATCGCGGGCCGGACAGCGACGGGTATTGGGAGGACGCGGATGCGGGGCTGGCGCTGGGGCATGTGCGCCTGGCCATCGTCGACCTGAGTCCGGCCGGCCACCAGCCCATGGTGTCCGAATGCGGGCGCTACGTCCTGGTGCTGAACGGCGAAATCTACAATCACCTCGAACTGCGCGAGCAGTTGCAGGCTCAGGGCAAGGCGCCGTCGTGGCGCGGGCATTCCGACACCGAAACCCTGCTGGCCGCGCTGGCCGCCTGGGGCCTGGAACGCAGCCTGCGATCCGCGGTGGGCATGTTCGCCTTTGCATTGTGGGATCGCCAGGAGCGCAGCCTGGCGCTGGCGCGCGACCGGCTAGGCGAAAAGCCGCTGTACGCCGGGTATGCCGGCAACGTGTTCATGTTCGGCTCGGAACTCAAGTCCCTGGTGCAGGTGCCGGGGCTGGATACCGATCTGGATCGCGGCGCGCTGGCGCTGCTGATGCGGCACAACTACATTCCCGCTCCGTTCAGCATCTACAAGGCGGTGCGCAAGCTGCTGCCGGGGACCTGGGTGGTTCTGAACGAAGCCGACCGGCAACGGCGCAGCATTCCCCAGGCTCATGCGTATTGGTCGGCGCATGAAACCGCCATGCAGGCCGACCAGAATCGCCTGTCCTTCAGCTCGGACAAGCAGGCCGTGGAGGCGCTGGAAAAGGTTCTGTCTTTGTCGGTCAAGGGCCAGATGATGGCCGACGTGCCGCTGGGCGCGTTTTTGTCGGGAGGCGTGGATTCGTCCGTCATCGTGGCGCTGATGCAGGCCCAAAGCTCGCCGGCGGTGAATACGTTTTCCATCGGTTTTCACGAAGAGGCCTTCAACGAGGCCGAGCACGCCAAGGCGGTGGCCGGGCATCTGGGCACCCGGCACACCGAGCTTTACGTCACGCCCGACGACGCGCTGGACGTGGTGCCGCAACTGGCCGCCATGTACGACGAGCCGTTCGCCGATGCTTCGCAGATTCCCACGGCCCTGGTCATGCGCATGGCGCGCCGTCATGTCACGGTGGCGCTTTCGGGAGACGGCGGCGACGAACTGCTGGGCGGCTATTCACGCTATTTCCGGGCGGCGGACTGGTGGCATCGGCGGCAATCGCTGCCGCCGGGCCTGCGCGGCCCGATGGCGATGTTCGGCCGCTTTGCTGCCGGCCTGCTGCCGGCCGGCTCACCAAGCTGGCCGAAGTCGCGTCGGCGGACACGGCAAGCCAGTTCTATCAGCAGTTCGTGTCGTACTGGAAAGACCCGGCGCAGGTGGTGATCGGCGCTCAAGTGCCGCCCACGGTATTCGACCAGGAATCGGAGCTGCCGTTTTTCGAGAACATGATGCTGCTGGACGCGCAAAGCTATCTGCCGGATGACATCCTGGTCAAGG
>JBEBXF010000305.1:0-4500 GCA_040391725.1 Eoetvoesiella caeni
GTGGAAGTTGGTCAAGTAGTACCGCAGCACTCTCTTCCGTTAGGGTTCCGCGCCGTAAGGCGCGGTTTTTTTTCTTGGGAGGCATCTAGCCCGGCAGACGCACGTCCACAAGGATTTCCGAATAGGGAGCAAAGACTTGCCCTCTGCCGCCTTGCTCTTTTTCTATCACTTGCCATTCAATCAGCTTGCTGATGTCGTCATGCACATTTTTGTAGTCGCGCCCAAGCAGGCGTGCCAGCTCGGCGATGGAAGCGGGCCCGTTTTGCCGCAAAGCGGCCAGGAGCTCCCAGCGGCGCGGCGTAAATATGGCAAATAACTGGCCAACATTGGCAAAGCCGACGCTGAAATAGGGCTCGGCCATTTCGCCGCGTTCCAGCGCCTTCATGGTGCCGGCCACCCGCTTCAGCGCCGTTGAGGGCGGCTCCCCAACCTTTACGTGCAAAGTACGGTTTTTCATGGCTTGGCTCCTTCTACATCAGCCAGAAAGTCAGCGATCAGTTGATCAGGATTTGTAAACATATAAGGCAATTCGATATTGCCGATATGTTTATGATCACCCTTGCCGCGTTCGTTGTCGTAGCCGATGACTCGCCGGCTATCCACGATATATGCCAGACGATATTTGTACGGATGTTCCGAAGGCGGTGTTGGCTGCGGAAGGTGCCAGATGACGGCTTCGATGAAGCCCGATCCGTAAATGATGCGGCTGCGATGCACTAGGACGGCTTTCATTTTCAATTAGGCCATAGCCCGAATATGGTGTCAAGAACCATATTCGGGTTTGATGAGAAGAGGCGATAAATATAGGGTTTATCGTCTCCTCCATATAGTGCAGATGTGTGGCTTTATCCGTTGACGTTTGTACGCAATAAGGCTGTTCGGATTGCGTCATCCAGCGAGTTCGGTGGCTGGGCTTGGACTAGTGGCAGCTGGCGAAGGCCTGTTTCAGGACGCGGAGGGAATGACCGTGGAAGCCCAGGCCAGCAACTGCCAGCGGCCGTCGCGTTTTATCCAGACCGTCTGGAAAAGGTTGTTGAGATTCTTGTGCGTGCCATTGACGATCACCTCGATGCGCGCCTGGCCGTGCATGAGCGCGATGTCGCCGTAAAAGCTGCTGCGGGTATTGCTTCGCTCGATGGCCACATATTTGGCTTTATGGTTGCGCAGGGCCTCGATGTACTGGCTTTTGTTGTCGACGCTGGCGGACGAGTGAGTATAGACAAGCTCGTCCGCCAGCAGGCGATCTAGGGCCTCCAGGTCGCCGGCCAGCATGGCCTTGCAGCGTTCGTCATCGGCCTGGTTCAGCGCTTTTTCGTTGTCGTCGTGCTGAGTGGTCATTGCCTTCGCTCCTTGAGTGCGTGCGTTTTAAAGCACATATCTTGCCAGATCTTCGCTGCTGGCGGTTTCCTCGAGCTTGCCGTTGACGTAGGCTGCGTCGATGACGATGGTCTGGCCGCTGCTGGCGGCGGCTTCGAACGACAAGTCTTCCAGCAATTTTTCCATGACCGTGTACAGCCGGCGCGCGCCGATGTTCTCGGTGCGCTCGTTGACGGCGAAAGCCAGCTCGGCCAGGCGCTGCACGCCCTCGTCGGTGAAGTCCAGGGTGACGTCTTCGGTGGCCATGAGGGCGCGGTATTGTTTGGTCAGCGAGGAATCGGTGTCGCAAAGAATACGCACGAAATCCTCGGCGGTGAGCGAGTCGAGCTCGACGCGTATGGGAAAGCGTCCCTGCAGTTCGGGGATGAGGTCGGAGGGCCGCGACAGATGGAAGGCGCCCGAGGCGATGAACAGGATGTGGTCGGTGCGCACCACGCCGTACTTGGTGTTGACGGTGGTGCCTTCGACCAGCGGCAGGAGGTCGCGCTGCACGCCCTGGCGCGACACGTCGCCGCCGGAGTGTTCCTGGCGGGTGGCGATCTTGTCGACTTCGTCCAGGAAGACGATGCCGTTCTGCTCGGCGTTGGTGACCGCCACGGTGCGCAGGTCTTCTTCGTTGATGCGGCGCGATGCTTCTTCTTCGATGAGCAGCTTGAGGGCTTCTTTCACCGTGGTTTTGCGCGATTTTTTCTTTTCGCGGCCCAGGCCGGCGAACATGCCTTTGAGCTGCTCGGTCATTTCCTCCATGCCGGGGGGCGCCATGATTTCCATTTGCGGCACGGGCTGGGCGACTTCGATGTCGATTTCGAGGTTGTCGATCTGCCCTTCGCGCAGGCGCTTGCGGAAAGTCTGCCGCGCGGAGTTCTCTTCGCGGATGGGTTCGCCCTGGGCGTTGCGCGCGGGGGAAACCAGCACGTCCAGGATGCGGTCTTCGGCGGCGTCCTCGGCCTGGGCGCGCACGCGGCGCATCTCGACCTCGCGGGTTTGCTTGATGGAGATTTCGACCAGGTCGCGGATGATGGTGTCGACGTCGCGGCCCACGTAGCCGACTTCGGTGAACTTGGTGGCTTCAACCTTGATGAACGGGGCGTTGGCCAGTTTGGCCAGGCGCCGGGCGATTTCGGTCTTGCCCACGCCGGTGGGGCCGATCATGAGAATGTTCTTGGGCACGATTTCGTTGCGCAGGGGCTGAGGCACCTGCTGGCGGCGCCAGCGGTTGCGCAGCGCCACGGCCACGGAACGCTTGGCGCGGTTCTGGCCGACGATGTTCTTGTCGAGTTCGGAGACGATTTCTCCGGGTGTCATATTGGTAGCAGACATGGTGGTATCCGGGTGTGCCGCACGGCCGGCGCGGCTTGGGGCTGTGTTTACAGCGTTTCGACGATGTGGTTCTGGTTGGTGTAGATGCACAGGTCGCCTGCGATTTCCAGCGACTTCTTCACGATGTCGGCGGGAGGCAGGTCGGTGTTGTGCAGCAGCGCCAGGGCCGCGGACTGGGCATAGGCGCCGCCCGAGCCGATGGCGGCGATGCCGTGCTCGGGTTCGAGCACGTCGCCGTTGCCGCTAAGAATGAGGGAGTGGTCGCGATCGGCCACGATGAGCATGGCTTCAAGGCGGCGCAGCACGCGGTCGGTGCGCCAGTCCTTGGTGAGCTCGACGGCGGCGCGCATGAGGTGGCCCTGGTGCTTTTCGAGCTTGGCTTCGAAGCGCTCTTGAAGGGTGAAGGCGTCGGCGGTGGCGCCGGCAAAGCCCGCCAGGATCTTGTCGTGGTACAGGCGGCGGATTTTACGCGCCGTGCCCTTGAAGACGATATTGCCCAGGGTGACCTGGCCATCGCCGCCGATGGCGACTTCGTTGCCGCGGCGAACGCTGATGATGGTGGTGGCGTGAAATTGTTCCATGAGATCTTCCTTTGAAGAACTTAAGTGGGGCCGAATCACGGAAGTTCAAGAGGAAGAATAGCGCAGGCGTACGGCTGGTGGCACCGGGATGGATATGACCAATTGTTACCAAAGGGCGCGGGCGGCGGAAACCGTCCGGGCTGCAAAGCCGGCCGATCATTGCGCAAAGGGCTGCCCGAAGGCAGCCCTTTGCATGCGCGCGCTGACAGGCGGGCGTTAATCGCCGTACAGCTTTTGACGCATTTCGCGGCGTTCCTGGGCTTCGAGCGAAAGCGTGGCGGTGGGGCGGGCCAGCAGGCGCTGCAGCCCGATGGGCTCGCCGGTTTCCTCGCACCAGCCGTATTCGCCGGAGTCGATCAGGTTGATGGACTGCTGCACCTTCTTGAGCAGTTTGCGCTCGCGGTCGCGGGTGCGCAGTTCCAGCGCGTGTTCTTCCTCGATGGTGGCGCGGTCGGCCGGATCGGGAACGAATTGCGTTTCGCGCAGGTTCTCGGTGGTCGTGTCGGCGTTGTTCAGGATGTCCTGCTCCAACTGCTTGAGCCGGTTGCGGAAGAACGCCAACTGCGCCTCGTTCATGTAGTCGGACTCCGGCATAGCCAAAAGTTCTTTTTCCGTCAGTAAGTGGCTTTCGGCTTTAATGGCGGTTGATTTCGTGGCCATGGTGTTACCCCTTTCAATAAACTGTCGTGCTGGTTCTTGTTCCGAGTCGACGGCCAAGCTGTTTACGCGCTTGGCTGAATCCTCAGGCCAGACACTGTTCTAAGCCCGAAGTAAAAATGTCCTCGGGGAGTTTGCGACCAATAAATACCATTTTGGTATTGGGTTTTTCATTGGCAAACCAGGGTTTGCCGGGTTCGGCGCCCATCATCATGTGCACGCCTTGAAAGAGCATACGACGATTGATGCCTTTTAAGTACAGAATCCCTTTGTAGCGCAGGAGATCGGGGCCGTAGACCTGGATGATGCCGCCCAGGAAGTCTTCGAGGCGTTCCGGGTCGAACGGCTTGTTCGAGCGGAACACGAAGGCGCCGATTTCGTCGTCGTGATGCGCGTGGTGGTGATCGTGATGGTCGTGGCCGCAGCCGGGGCCGCATTCGCCCTCGTGGTCATGATCGTGATGGTCGTGCCCGTGATCGTGGTGCCCGTGGCCATGGTCGTGGTCGTGGTCGTGCGCCGCGTCGGGGTGTTCGTCGGCCAGGAATTCCGGGTCGATGTCCAGGAT
>JBEBXF010000306.1:0-4477 GCA_040391725.1 Eoetvoesiella caeni
CATGTCGCCATGTCCCGCCGTCCGCCGTCCGAAAAGGGTTGGCTCGCGCATTATCGCGAGCTGATCGGGACGTGGACGCGCCGCAGCGGCAGCCGCCATGACGCCGAGGACGCCGCGCATGACGTGGTGGCCAACATGCTGCGCAACGGTGACGGCGCGGTGCTGGATCCCAAGGCCTACCTCTACGGCGCCAGCCAGAACCGGCTCAACGGAGAAGTGCGGCGCCAATTGCGGCGTGAGGTGATCGCGCTGGACGAGTTGCCGGATGCCGATCATCCCGCGCACGAAGATCCCGATTCGGCGTTGCGCGCGAGGCAGCTGGCCGATGCCTTGAAAGCGGCCCTGGCCGAGCTGCCTTTGAAGTGCCAGCAGGTATTCCTGTGGAACAAGCTGGAAGGCTATACGCAGGCCGAAATCGCGGGGAAACTGGGGCTGACGCAAAGTACCGTTGAAAAACACATGAAGCGCGCACTCGGCCATATACAGAAACGGTTGCAAGATCATGCCCCGCACTGAGCGCTCTCCTCGGGCCGCTGAGGCGCTTCAGGCGCAGGCCGTGCATTGGTTCACGCGCGAGCGATTGGGCACGCTGGACGACGCCGCGCGGGCGCAACGTGACGCGTGGCTGGCCGCGGACCCCGAGCACGCTCGTCTGTATCGTGCCGTCCAGGCGACGTGGTCGGTGGCTGACCTGTTGCCGCAGGACGAGATGCGGGCCATCCTGGCGCGCACCGACGATGCGCCGCGCGCCTCGTCGCGCCGGCGCCTGGCGCTGGGACTAGGCGCCGCCTGTGGGTTGGCGTTGGTGGCGGGCGTGACGGGGCCCAGGCTGTGGGCGCCGGCGGCGCAATTCAGTGCGTCGCTGTCCACCGCCCAGGGGGAGCGCGGCAGGCACACGCTGCCCGATGGCTCGTTGCTGGAATTGAATACCGGCACACGGGTCGAAGTGGCGCTCTACTCCGATCGCCGCGAGGTCGAGCTGACGGCGGGCGAGGCCTTGTTCACCGTCAGTCCGGACGCCGCGCGGCCGTTTGTCGTGGCCGCGGGCCAGGCCCGCTTGAGGGTGACAGGCACGCGCTTCAATGTCCGCCGCGAAGGCGATGGCGTGACGCTGGCGGTGGAAGAGGGCAGTGTCGAGTTTTCCGCGGGGCCGTGGTGGAGCCGACGTACGCACCGGCTCACGGCAGGATATGTCGCGCACTATGCGCCTGGCGGCGGGCTGGAAGCGCCGCGCCAGGAGAACGTAGCGGCCATCACGGCATGGCAGCGCGGCCGGCTGGTGTTTCGCGACGCGCCGCTGCAGCAGGTGGTGGTCGAACTGAACCGCTATCTGCGCGAGCCGCTGCGAATCGACGATGCCGCGTTGGCACGCTTGCGCGTGGCGGGCACGCTGCCGATCGATGACCCGGAAGCCGTGCTCGACGTGCTGCCGCGGATCGCGCCGGTGATCGTGCTGTATCCGGCGGGCGGTGGCCGGGTGCTGGCGCCGCGCTGACGCGCGGGGCGATTGGCCCGCAATACCAAGCTCTCGGTGTTTGAAATTTTTTGTTTCAAATATTTTATCGAGACGCATTCCGGTTTTTTCCCGATCGTGGCGTCTATCCCTTGAAGGGGTGCGTGCTCGCCAGCTGATCTCGACCCTGGAAGCGACCTTTGGCCAAGGGTGTCGGGCGCAACATGCGCCGGTAGTTGTACTGGAATGTTCTATTCATGGTGGACAAGCAAGTGAGTCGGCGCGCGGTGCAAGCGCGCAAGAAAACCCGGCAGCAAGGGCGCGCGCAATGTGGCGCGCTGGCCGTGGCCCTGGCATTGGCCTGCGCAACGATGCCATTGGCGGCGCAGGCGCAGTCGGCGCCGGTGGCGATCAGCATCCCCGCCCAGCCCTTGGGGGATGCGTTGATTGAGTTGGGCGAACAGGCATCGCTCGTGATTTTTTATCTGCCGGAAACCGTGCGGGGGCGCAACGCGCCCGCGCTGTCGGGGCGGTTGACGCCCGACGAGGCGTTGCGCGGCCTGCTGGCCGGCACGGGCATCACCTTCCACCGCGACGGCCGCAATGTATCGTTGGCGCAGCCGTCCAGCGGCACGGCGCAACTGGAGCCGGTGACGGTGCGCGGCGTCGCCGTGGGCACGGCCGACGGCTATGTCGCGCTGAACTCCGCGAGCGGCAAGCTGGACGTACCGTTGATCGAGACGCCACGCTCCGTGTCCATCGTGACGCAGGAGCAGATCAAGATGCAGGCGCCGCGCAGCCTGGAAGGGGCATTGGCCTACACCCCGGGGGTGCAGACGGAAGTGTCGGGATCGAGCGATGCGCGCATGGTCGGCGCGGTGATCCGGGGTTTCAGCGACGGCAGCGCCTACTACAAGGACGGCCTGAAGCAGTTGTCCAGCGGCACGTACGCGTCGTGGAACGACAACCTGGAAGACTTGGACAGCATCGAGGTGCTGAAAGGGCCGGCGTCCGTGCTGTACGGCCAGGGACGTCCTGGCGGCGTGATCAACGTGGTGTCCAAGCGGCCCACGCCCGGCCAGGTCAATAGCGTGGGCCTGAGCTACGGCACCTATGACCGGCGCCAGGCCACGGCCGACCTGGGCGGCGCGTTCGACCAGGACCAGAAGGTGCTGTATCGCTTGAACGTGACAGGCCGCAAGAGCGACGGGCGCACCGACGGCTCGCGCGATGACCGCCTGTCGGTGGCGCCGTCGGTGTTGTGGAACATCAGCAACCAGACACGATTGACGGTCTTGGGCACGTACTCGAAAGAACGGGCCACGCCCAAGAGCTGGTGGCCCAACCTGTTCACCTATCCCGCGATCAAGGACCTGCCCTTGAATCGCACCGCCGGTGATCCGGATTTCGATCGTTTCGACCGCACCACCAAGTCCATTGGCTATGCGTTCGAGCACGACACCGACAACGGATGGCGCTTGCGCCAGAACCTGCGCTATTCGGAAATCGACATCGACTACCGCCACATCTACGCGATGGATCTGCTGGCCGACCAGCGTACCGTCACGCGCGGCAGCCTTGCCCAGCGGACCAACGGCAAGACGCTGGCCGTGGACAGCCGCGCCACGCGCGATTTCCAATGGGGCGGCCTGACCCATACCTTCGCGGTGGGCGTGGATTATCTGCGCTACAAGGAGCATGACGGATTAGGGTTTGGCTGGGATGTGCCGAACCTGGACATCTACGCGCCGGTATATGGGCAACCGGTGGCGTATCCCGAATTGGACTACAGCCGCACCGATTTGAAGCAGACCGGCATCTACACCCTGAACCAGCTGAAGTGGAATCGCTGGATCGGCAACGTCAGCCTGCGCCGTGACATCGTGCGGACCACCCAGAGCAGCGTGACACAACCACGGATCAACGACGAGGCCACGACTGGCAGTGTGGGCCTGCTGTACCTGTTCGACAGCGGCTTTGCGCCGTATGTCAGCTATGCCACGGCGTTCGATCCGATCACCGGGCAGCAGTTCGACGGCAGTTCGTTCAAGCCGCGCGAAGGCAAGCAGTACGAAGCCGGGCTGAAGTACCAGCCACCCGGGTCCGACGCGTTGTTGACGGCGGCGGTGTTCGACATCCGCCAGACGAACGTGGCCACGCAGGATCCCGACCATCCGCGCTTCAATGTGCAGACGGGCGAGGTTCGTTCGACGGGCCTGGAGCTCGAGGCCAAGTTGCCGCTGACACGCGAACTCAGCCTGATGGCGGGCTACACCTATCTGGATCCGCGCACCACCCGCAGCAACCGGCCGGCCGAGGTGGGCCGCCAGACGGTACAGACCGCCAGGCAGACGGCCAGCCTGTGGCTGGATTATCGGCCGCGGCAGGTACAGGGCCTGATCCTGGGGGGCGGGGTGCGCTATCGGGGCAAATCGCCCGTCAATGTGGCGGCGGACGGTTCGACCAACTACAACCCCGCCTTTACGCTGGCGGATGTCGCGGTGGCCTATGAAACGCCGCGCTATCGCATCGCGTTGAACGTCAACAACGTCTTCGACAAGCGCTACTACACCTACACGTTCCGCGGCATGGAACGCGAGACGATGCTCAGCGTGAATTACTACTGGTAGCGGCGGGTGGTTGCTTCCGGAACGGGTAGTCGACTTCGATTTCGTTCGAATAGACCGGTTGTTCCAGGCCTGGGTCGGTCAATACGACGGCCAGGCGGTAGCGGCCCGCCGCCAGGTCGGGAAAGAACGCTACGTACTGGCCGTTGCCTTCGTTGACCTGGTACTGCATCTTGCCGTCTTCGCCCGCGCGCCAGACGACCGGGTCGTCGGCCCAGTCCGCCACGTGGCGGGGCGGGGCCGCGGGCGGCGGCGCGGCGCGGTCTTCGCCTTGTGACGGATACGGATCGGCCGCTGGCGCCGGGGGCGGCGTGGGCGGACCCAGCGTGACCGCGGGGCGTTGGTACAAGGGCTGCAAGGTGCGGCGCCCCTGCGCATCCGTGAACAGCAGCCAGAT
>JBEBXF010000307.1:0-4453 GCA_040391725.1 Eoetvoesiella caeni
CGTAGGCGCCGTTGGGATCCTGGCGCTTGCCGAATACGTTGAAGTAGCGCAGGCCTATGCTGCCGAAGCCGTAGGAACGCGCAAAGACGTCGGCGTAAAGTTCATTGACGAACTTGGTCACCGCGTACGGCGACAACGGCCGCCCGATACGGTCTTCGACCTTGGGCAGCGCCTCGTGATCGCCGTAAGTGGAACTTGAAGCCGCGTACACGAAGGACTTGACCTTGGCGTCCCGCGCCGCCACCAGCACGTTGAGAAATCCCGAGACATTGACGTCGTTGGTGGTGACGGGGTCTTTCAGCGAACGAGGCACCGAGCCCAGCGCGGCCTGGTGCAAAACGTAGTCCACGTCCTGCACCGCTTGCTCGCAAGCGGCCGGATCGCGGATATCGCCCTTGATGAAGGTGAAGTTCGCCCATTTTTCGGGCCCCACCGTTTTCTGGACTTCGTCCAGATTGTATTGATGGCCGGTTGCGAAGTTGTCCAGGCCGACGACCGTCTGGCCCAGTTGCAGCAGGGTTTCCAGCAAATTGGAGCCGATGAAGCCGGCGCAGCCGGTGACCAGCCAGCGCTTGGGCTCGGTGCGCAGGTTGTCCAGGACTTCTTGATAGCGAGTACTCATGTCTACTAAACCTTATCGATGGCCGACTTACAGACGTAGATCCGATTCGTCGGCCGTGAGGACGTACTTGAGATCGTAAAGCACATGCTCGGGCTTGCCCAAGGCGCGGATGCCCTTGGCGCCGAGTTCAACGAACTGATGGTGCGAAACCGCAACAATGACGCCGTCGTAGGCGCCCTGGGCCAGCGCCTTGACCGGCGTGATGCCGTATTCGTGCTCGGCTTCGGCCGTATCGACCCACGGGTCGTACACATCGACATGGATGTTGTATTCGCCCAGTTCGCGCACGATGTCCACGACGCGCGTATTGCGCAGGTCGGGGCAGTTTTCCTTGAAGGTCAGGCCCATGACCAGAACCTTGGAACCCTGCACCTGGATGCGCCGCTTGGTCATGGCCTTGACCAGCTGCGACACCACGTAGCCGCCCATGGAATCGTTGAGCCGGCGGCCGGCCAGGATGATTTCGGGGTGGTAGCCGATGGACTGCGCTTTATGGGTGAGGTAATAGGGGTCGACGCCGATGCAATGGCCGCCCACCAGGCCCGGACGGAACGGCAGGAAATTCCATTTCGTGCCGGCGGCTTCCAGCACGGCCTGGGTATCGATGCCCATTTTGTTGAAGATGAGCGCCAGTTCGTTGATGAGCGCGATGTTGACGTCGCGCTGCGTGTTCTCGATGACCTTGGCCGCCTCGGCCACCCGGATGGACGGCGCCTTGTGCGTGCCGGCCACGATGATCTGGCGGTACAGCGTATCGACGAGCTCCGCCACTTCGGGCGTGGAGCCGGAGGTTACCTTCTTGATGGTGGAAACACGGTGCGATTTGTCGCCCGGATTGATGCGTTCGGGGCTGTAGCCCGCGTAGAAGTCTTCGTTGTAGCGCAGGCCCGATATGCGTTCCAGCACCGGCACGCAGACTTCCTCGGTGGCGCCCGGGTACACCGTGGATTCATAAATGACGATGTCGCCGCGCTTGAGCACCTTGCCCAGGGTTTCGCTGGCCCGCACCAGCGGGGTCAGGTCGGGCTGCTTGTATTCGTCGATGGGCGTGGGCACGGTGACGATGAAGACATTGGCCTCGGCCAGTTGCGCTGCTTCGTGGGTGAAGCGCAGATTCTTGGCCTGCGCCAGTTCCTGCGAGTCGACCTCCAGCGTGTGATCCTTGCCTTCCTTGAGTTCGGCGATACGGCGCGCGTTGATGTCGAACCCCAGCACCGAGCGCTTTTTGCCGAACTCAACCGCCAACGGCAGGCCTACATAGCCCAAACCGACTATCGCTAATTTCACGTCTTGAATTTGCAACTTGAATCTCCCACGCTGCTTGCTGATATATGAAGAATCCGAAAAACACCTTGCCCGGAGGGCGCGTCAGGTTCCGATTTATTTCTTGTTCCGGTGCTGACGCCCCTGCGAAGGCAGAAGCAGCCAGGACGGCCCACGCCACGACACCAGCCTAGAATATATCCAGATATAGACCGACGCAAACACGACGAGGCTGACGCACAAGGCCCAGGCGTTGTCCCACCAGATGGTGGCGGGAACCAGCCCGATGAGCGTCAACAGCCACAGGTAGGGCGACGCCATGGCATTGCAAAGAGCCGGCACGCTATGGCGCCGGTCGCGGCTGAAGGTGACGCGCACCAGGCGCCTGAACACCAACTGGTGCAGATGCAGAGCGTCGGGCTGATCCACCGGCGTGCCGCGCTTGAAACGCCGGCGCCAGATGGAAAACATGGTTTCGAACACCGGGTAGAACAGCACGGCCAGCGCATAGAACGGTGAAACGCTGGGGTTGCGTATGACCAGCAGCACGGCCAGCTCGGCCAGCATGAACCCCAAAAAGTAGGCCCCGCCGTCGCCCAGAAAGACGCGCCCGAACGGAAAGTTCCAGACGAGGAAGCCCAGAGTGGCGGCAGCCAGGGCCGTGGCGATGATGAAGATGGGAAAGTCCTGCACTTGCAGGGCCACCAGCGCGATGGATGCGCCCATGAGGGTGGCCACCATGCCCGCCAGGCCGTTCATGCCGTCGACGATGTTCAGCGCGTGCGTACAGCCGCCCACCGCCACGACGGTGAACACCAGGGACACCGGCCAGAACGACAAGGCCCAATCGAAGCCTGCGAAGCCCACGCGCGACACGCCGCCCAGCAGCCACCACGCGATGGCGGCGGATATGAACGCGGCCACCAGCCGCTTGCCGGATCCGACGTCCTTGGTGATGTCTTCGAGCAGTCCCGCCACGAACACCGGCATGACGGCGATGAACAGCACGGGCCACAGCCAGGTCAGCGTCATGTTGCTGGGGCCCAGAACCAGCAGCCCCGCCAGACTGCCGGCAACGACCGCCAGCCCGCCCACCCGGGGCGTGGCGCGCGAATGCGAGGCCTGTGGCTTGTTGAGATCCGAATCGCCCGTGAACGCGCCGTGCCAACGCTCCGACGCCACAATCAGGCCGCCGACGGTGAACGCCACGATACAAATATAAATCCAGGTTAACGAGTCCCAGGTTTGAGGCGAAGCCACACAACCCCCTGCGCAATTGATTAAGTATTCATTATCGGCCGGATTTGTAACATCGCGGCCCAACACCGGGAAAAAGATGCAACCAAAGATGTTACGTGAAATTGGGCAAAAAAAAACCCGAGATCAAAAGATCTCGGGTTAAATCCACCAAAGGAGGAGGGTGGAGGAGACAACCGTGGCATGTCGGGCTGCTAAAGCATTTGCTTGAGACCGCGTGATTGGGGTTTTCCCTCTGCAATCACGTTTCGACATCCGATAACTAAATTGTATAGAAGTTGATGCTGCAACGCAAGAAATTTTTGAAAATCAACCGGGAAAACCCGATTTGTTGCTTTTTTACAGCTCTTCCCTATGAAAATAATACTTCGCAACTAGTAAAAACCCGCGTTTTGAATTGATTTATCTCAATTGTTTCATTTGCTTTCAATTAGATCCGGTAGGCGGTCGTCGTCATGACCTTGGACATCAGGCGCATGGCCAGCCTGGCCGGGGCCGGCAGCGTTCGCCCTCCCTGATCCTCGGCCGTCTTGCGGTGGCGCGCCTCGTCGTCGCGCATCTGCTCGACAATGCGGCGCGACCGCGTGTCGGCGGCGGGCAGTTCCTTCAGGTGGGATTCCAGATGGCGTTCGACCTGGGCCTCGGTTTCGGCCATGAAGCCCAGGTTGCGGGCCGAACCGCCCAGGCCGGCCAGCATGCCCAGTGCGAAAGATCCCGAGTACCAAAGCGGGTTCAGATAGCTGGGACGGCTTTGCAATTCGGCCAGGCGCTGGCCGCACCACACCAGATGGTCGACTTCTTCGGCCGCCGCCCGCCGGAACACGCCGCGCGCCCTGTCGTCGCGGCTAAGCACGGCCTGACCCCGGTACAAGGCCTGCGCGCATACCTCGCCCACGTGATTGACCCGCATCAGCCCGGCCGCGCGCTTTTGATCGGCCGCCGACAACGGCTCGGCATCCGGGCCGGGCTTGCCGGCTGGATTCGGGCGGCTGGCATGCGCAAAGCCGCCCAGCACCTCGAGCGCCCTGCCCACCTCGGACAACAGCGCATCGACGCCATTCATGCGCCGGACCAAGCCAGCATTGTTCGAGCCCATATCGTGTTCTTGTTCGCGCATGAATGTCCTGTGTAAAGCGGCAAGATAAAATCCGGAAGCGGCTAAAAACGGAATCAAGTCCGTGTTAACCCCGATTCAATAATACAAAAAAACTAGTGTCCTGTTTGGTTGGTTTGCTGACTTATATTCGGATGCATGGATCCGCCTGCTCTATACTCTTCAAACCCTATACTCTTTCAGATTCACGCAACGAG
>JBEBXF010000308.1:0-4443 GCA_040391725.1 Eoetvoesiella caeni
TTCGAGGCATTGTGATTACGATTGGCGTGGGTATTGTCCTGCAAGGAATCATCGCGGTCCTGTGGGGAACGGATGCCTACCCATTGCCGTCGTTTTCGGGAGATGCTCCGGTTCATATCGGCGGCGCAACGCTGCCTAGCCAGGCCGTCTGGGTCATTGGCATTGCCGCCGCGGTGATGGTGGCGCTGAATGTGTTCTATCGGTACAGCTATGCCGGAAAACTGTTCAGGGCCTCTTCCATCAATCCTTTTGCGGCGAAGCTCATCGGCATCCGCCCCAGCACCATGAGCACGATGAGCTTCGTGCTTAGCGGAGCGCTGGGCGCATTGGCGGGGATCATTATTGCGCCGATTGCATTAACGCAATACAACGCTGGGTTGTCTCTAGGCATCAAGGGGTTCGTGGCCTGTATCATCGGCGGCATCGGCAACCCGGTGGGGGTGGCCGTCGGCGGCTTGCTGCTTGGCATTCTGGAAGCCTTTTCCACGGGCTTGCTGAGTTCGGCCTACAAAGACGCGATTGCCTTCGTCCTGCTTCTGGCCTTTTTGTTTCTGCGCCCCGCCGGCCTGTTCGGCGCCTTGAAAAGTGGGAGGCGTTGAGATGAAGCGCTATCTATCCGCCATCGTCATATTGCTGGCCGTCTGTTTCTCAGGCTCCGATTATCTTATCAACCTGGCCGTCATTATCGGGCTATATAGTCTTCCCGCTCTTGGCCTGGCCTTGCTGTGGGGGTATACGGGGCAGATCTCGCTCGGGCACGCCGCCTTCTATGGCTTGGGCGCCTACGGCTCCGCATTGATAAGCATGCGGCTTGGGCTTGACCCATGGCTGTCTATTCTGGTTGCCATGGCGCTGGTCGGCGTGGTGTGCAAATGCATAGGCTGGCTGGTGTTTCGCTTGAGCGGCCATCTTTTGGCTATGGCGACACTGGGTCTGGGAATCATCGTGCATATCGGTTTCGTGGAAATGCATTGGCTGACGGGAGGCCCGAACGGCCTTACCGGCGTGCCGCCGCTGTCGATTTTCGGTCTGGATCTGGTGAACAGCACGCAAATATTGCCGGTTATCTGGCTGGCCTGCTTTGTGGCTTTGTACTTCTCCGAGAATCTTATCCGGTCGGTCATGGGAATAACCATTCGCACCGTTGGAGACAGCGAAATGGCGGCGACCTCACTGGGGGTGAACGTCTCCGGGCTCAAGCAGTCGATTCTCGTGCTCAGCGGCATGTTTGCCGCTGTGTCTGGCGCCATATACGCTCATTACATCGGTTATCTCAGTCCGGGGCCGTTCGATGTCGGCTTTTCCATCAAATTGCTGTTGATGGTGGCAATCGGAGGCTTCGCTCAAATCTGGGGAGTGGCTTTCGGGGTGGTGTTCGTTACGGTTCTGGGCGAGCTGCTCAAGCCTTTGGGCGGCTACGACATTGTCGTATTCGGAGTATTGCTTGTCGGCGTCATTCTGTATTGTCCCAATGGGCTGTTGCTGCAATTTGCCAGGTTCGCGAAACCGAAAAGCCAGCTTGCGGTTCGAGGAGGTCGCTGATGAAACAAGCCAGCATTTTGTCCGTCGAGGGAATCAGTGTTCGTTTCGGCGGCATCAAAGCCCTTAGTGACGTCAGTTTCAGTATTCAAGATGGAGAGCTGGTTGCGCTGATCGGCCCCAACGGAGCCGGTAAAACCACGTTGCTGACGGCCATTTCGAATCCGGGCCTCGCACAATCCGGCGAGGTCGTGTTTCACGGGGAGAATATCAACCGGACTCCCGCTTATCTGGTCAGCCGTAAAGGCATTGCCCGAACCTTCCAGGCCGGAGAAATCGTGGGCGCCTTGAGCGTCCGGGAAAATGTGATGGCCGGAGCAGTGGCCTCTTCGGGCATAGGCTGGCTGGCGGCATTGATTCATGCGAAGAAGTCTCGGAACGCGTTGCTGCGGTTGGCCCGGCGCGCGGACGAGCTTCTCGACATGGTGGGCTTGCTTGAACAGGGGGATGCTTCGGCAAATGCGTTGTCGGCCGGTCAGCAGCGTTTGCTGGCAATTGCCAGGGCCATGGCCACCAATCCCGCGTTATTGCTGCTGGATGAACCGGGCGCCGGGCTTAATGAAAGCGAAAAGCGGCATTTGGCCAAGGTCATCAGAGCGATTTCGGATACAGGGAAAACCATATTGTTCATCGAGCACGATATGGATCTGGTCGGTAGTGTGGCGCAGCGGCTGATGGTGCTGGATCAGGGGCGGCTTATTGCGGATGGCCTGCCGGCGGTGGTGCGCGAGGATCCGAAAGTCATCACGGCCTATCTGGGTGTGGCGGGCCAGGTCGAGAAAAAGAAACGCCGTGTCAATGGTTTCGAGCCGGTCAGCAAGATCAAGTCCAGGAAATTCCTGGCTGTAAAAGACTTGTCGGCCGCCTATAACGGGGTTCCCGCATTGACGGGAGTTTCCCTGGAAGTGCAAAGCGGCGAGATCGTGGCGTTGGTCGGCGCCAATGGGGCCGGCAAGAGCACGCTGTTGAAAAGCCTTTCCAAGGTTTTGCAGCCGGCGGCTTCCAGCCTGACGTTCGAGGGAGTCGATTTGCAGGGGTTGCCGGCCGATGCGGTCGTTCAGATGGGCATGAGCCTGGTTCCCGAAGGCAGGGAGCTTTTCGCTTCGATGACAGTGCTGGACAACCTGATCATGGGCCGGCAGCCTTTGTTCGCCAAGGACGGCTGGCTGGCGCAGGTCATGAAAAGCCGTTCCAAAGACCCTGGGCTGGTCCAGCGTCTGGAGTTCGTCTATGGCCTGTTTCCCATTCTGCAAGAGCGCCAGCATCAATTGGCCGGCACATTAAGCGGCGGCCAGGCTCAGATGCTGGCAATTGGCCGGGCTCTTATGGCCGAGCCAAAACTATTGATGCTGGATGAGCCGTCGTTGGGGATAGCCCCGCAAATAGTCGCCAGCATCATGCAGGCCCTGGTAGAGCTGAGGGAGCAGGGCGTAACGATATTGCTGGTTGAGCAAAACGCGCGGGCCGCGCTGGAAATTGCAGATCGAGGGTATGTGCTTGCCTCGGGCCAGATCATGACCTGCGGAGATGCCATGATGCTTTTGAACGACGCGGATATCTTGCAGGCCTATCTGGGCGGCAATAACTTCGAGGCGGCCAAAGCGCCTTTGATCAAACTTGTTTCGTGAGGGCTTTGATGGACTACGCAATGATTGGCCGGCAAGCCTTGGAGGCTATCGAGGCGACGCGCCCCGTTCTGACTGGAATCGTGCCGGCTCGAGACCGGATTCGATTTCCCGGGAAAACGATATTGCACGCCGGCCCGGCGTTCAAGCATGGCGCCATTTCGAAGCCGATACTCAACAGCGCCATGGTGGCGGCGGTTTTTGAGGGTTGGGCTCGTGATTTCCCGGCGGCGAATGCGATGCTGGCGGCGGGAGAAATCAGACTTGCGCCGGCGCAGGATTTCAATGCGGTAACGCCGTTGGCAGCTGTAATAAGCCCCAGCATGTGGGTGCAGGAGGTTCGCAATGCCGGCGACGAAACCAGTGCCGCGGCTTATAGCGCCTTGAACGGCGGCAGCGGGGCGGCTGCCCGGCTTGGGCAATGTTCCGAGCAGGCGCTAAACCATTTGCGATGGATCAACGTGGAGCTGGCCCAGGCGCTGCGCGATGCCATTCGGGAACCAATAGAACTCATCCCTATTGCCCGGCATGCATTGATCCAGGGAGACGACTGCCATGGGCGGACTCAGGCAGGCAGTGAAAGACTGCGGCAAATTCTGGTGGACATGTCGCCGAGCCTGGTACGGAACTCGTCGGTCATCGAGTTTCTGGACGCCTCGCCCAGCTTTTTTCTGAACCTTTGGATGGCGGCTTGCAAGACGATGGTGCAAGCGGCGATTTTCCCTGGCAGCGATGTCGTTACAACGATAGGCTCCAACGGCGTGGAGGTTGGGCTGCAGTTGGGAGGCATGCCGGGCCGATGGTGGACGGCGCCGGCCCCGTGACCCGCTTTGCGCTGATCATCGTGCCGCTGATGGCGCCGGCGCTGGCCGCCGCCGCCGTGCTCACCGCCTTCATGTCGTGGAACGAGTTTCTGATGGCGTCCACCGTGGCGCCGAACTTCGCCAAGACGCTGCCGGTGCGCATCTCGGGCTTCATTACCGACAAGGGCATACTCTGGGGATCGATGTCGGCGATGAGCTCGGTCATCGTCATTCCCGTCGCGCTGTTCGCGCTCTTCACCCAGCGCTGGCTGGCGCGCGGCCTGACCGTCGGCGCGGTCAAGGGGTAGCGCATGTCCATCGTTCAGGCCACTCCTCGCGGCGCCTCAACCCCGAAATCCTGCCGCCAGCCCAGCCATAACCTTTCGCACACGGAGACCCGGAAATGACTACCAAGCACCTCTTCGCCGACATGACGTGGCCCGAGGTCAATGAGGCGGTGAAGCAAGAACGCGTCG
>JBEBXF010000309.1:0-4376 GCA_040391725.1 Eoetvoesiella caeni
CCTGCAAATGAAAATGCGCGAAATGGGCCGTCCCTGGGAACTGGGCAAGGCTTTCGACCAAAGCGGCCCCATCGGCCCCATTCATCCCGCCGCCTCGGTGCAGAACGTCGAGAAGGCCGCCATTACGCTGGATGTCGACGGCGCGCGCAAGCAGGGCAGCAGCCTGGACAAGCTCATCTGGTCGGTTGCCGAAACCATCAGCTACCTGTCCAAGTACTTCAAGCTCGAAGAGGGCGACATCATTTACACCGGCACGCCCGAAGGCGTCGGCCCCGTCGTGGCCGGCCAGACCATGGTGGGTTCGGTCGAGGGTCTGGGCAGCATCACCGTCAAAGTGGTGTAAACATGGATCTGTACAGCTTCTTCAACAGCTCGACGTCGTACCGTGTGCGCATCGTGATGGGGCTAAAGGGCCAGGACTACGACTTTCACCCCGTCAATATCCGCGTCATGCAGCAAAAAGAGGCGGATTACGTTGCCAAGAACCCCAGCGCCAGTGTGCCTTTGCTGGACGACGACGGCTTTCAGCTGGGCCAGTCGCTGGCCATCATCGACTACCTGGACAGCAAGTTCCCCGAGCCGCGCCTGATTCCCCAGGAACCTCAGCCGCGCGCCCGTGTGCTCGAGATCGCCAATCTGGTTTCGTGCGATATGCATCCGCTGAACAATTTGCGGGTGTTGCGCTATCTCGTCAAGGAGCTGGGCGTTTCCGACGAGAAAAAGAACGAGTGGTATCACCACTGGATCAATGAAGGTTTTACCTCGCTGGAGTCCCTGCTCGAACGTACCGGGTCGGGTCAGTATTGCGTCGGCGGCCAGGTATCGCTGGCCGACTGCTGCCTGGTGCCGCAGGTGGCCAATGCTTTGCGCATGGGCTGCGACGTGCAGAAGTTTCCGCGCATCATGGCGGTGTACGAGCATTGCAGCACGCTGCCGGCCTTTCAGAAGGCCGCGCCGGCGCAGCAGCCTGATTTTCAGAAATAGTGCGTTGTGAAATCCGGGCGTGGATAACGCCCGGGTTCATTCTGGTTGTGGTCGATATCGCGGCGCGCCGGACTTGAATGTGGAAGACAAAAATGACTGGACAAAAATCGAAGCAGAAAATTATTGTTGTCGGCGGAGGCATCGGCGGTTTGGCCGCCGCACTGGCCCTGACCCGGCAGGGCATCGAGGTGCTGCTGCTCGAGCAGGCCGAGCATATCGGTGAAATCGGCGCCGGCATTCAATTGGGCCCCAACGCCTTCAATGCGCTGGACGCCCTGGGCGCGGGCGAAGCCACGCGCCGGCGCGCGGTGTTTACCGATCACATCATCATGATGGACGCGGTCGATGCCACCGAGGTGGTGCGTATCGAAACCGACGAAAAATTCCGCAAGCGTTTCGGCGGCGCCTATGGAGTCATTCACCGGGCCGACATCCACTTGTCGATCCTCGAAGCGGTTCAGCACGATCCCTTGATCCAGTTCAAGACGTCCACGCACGTGGCCGATGTCAAGGTCAAGGCTGGCGGCGTCGAGGTTATCGACACCAATGGCAATGTCTATAGCGCCGACGCCGTTGTGGGCTGCGACGGCGTGAAGTCGGTGGTTCGCGAAAAGACCATCGGCCGCCATCACCGGGTGACCGGCCACGTCGTGTACCGCGCCGTGGTCGATCTGGAAAATATGCCCGAGGACTTGCGGGTGAACGCGCCTATGCTGTGGGCCGGCCCGCGATGCCACCTGGTGCATTATCCATTGCGCGGCGGCCAGCAGTACAACCTGGTCGTTACCTTCCATAGCCGCGAGCAGGAAGAATGGGGCGTTACCGATGGCAGCAAGGAAGAAGTGCTGTCCTACTTCGAAGGCATTCATGCGCGTCCCCGCCAGATGCTCGACCGCCCGACTTCCTGGCGGCGTTGGGCCACGGCCGATGCCGACCCCGTGGACGAATGGGGCAGCGGCCGATGCACCCTGCTGGGCGATGCCGCCCATCCCATGGCTCAGTACATGGCGCAAGGCGCCTGCATGGCCCTGGAAGACGCGGTGACCCTGGGCGAGGCGGTGGGCCGGTGCGAGGGCGATCTGGATGCCGCCTTCCGGCTTTACGAGTCGGTGCGGGTTCCCCGTACTGCGCGTGTGGTATGGTCCACCCGCGAAATGGGCCGCATCTACCACGCCAAGGGCGTTGAGCGGACGGTGCGGAACCTGCTCTGGAAGGGCAAGTCGCAAGAGCAGTTTTATAGCGGGCTGGAGTGGCTGTACGGCTGGCGCAAGGAAAACTGTCTCGAGCCGCGCTGAAAGGTTTCAGTAGCAAAGGAGGCCGGATGAAGTTTCGGCGGAGATCCAGGGGCGCCCCTGGGTTTCCGGATCTTGGTTATCGGCTTTCATCGCCGGAAGCGCAATTCGGCCGTAGCGGCCATCTACCCTTTTTCTTGTTGCTTTTTATAAAAACATATAAACTTTCGAAAATATTGGCTTTCGATCCCTCTGCTCACTATGCGGGATTCGAAATGCATGGTGTTCCGGCCTTATGAAAAGTCCTGGAGTTCGAAAGATCGTTTAACATTCATCGACATGCCTGGATAAATAATGTTGGTGAAAATCAAGGAGATAACATGCTTCGTAAACTAGCTTTGAGTGGCTTCGCAGCGGCCATGCTCTGCGCCAGCGGTGTTGCCGCCGCGCAAGAGCCCGTGAAGATCGGCTTCATCACCACCTTGTCCACGCCCGCCGGCTATATCGGCGAAGACGAGCGCGACGGCTTCATGCTGGCGGTCAAGCAGGACGGCGGCAAGCTGGACGGCGTGCCGGTGGACGTCCTCATCGAGGACGATGGCCTGAAGCCCGGTTCGGGCAAGCAGTCGGCTGAAAAAATGCTGCAGTCCGGCGTGCGCCTGTTCACGGGCATCAATTTCTCGAACGTGCTGGTCGCCGTGGCGCCTAGCGTCGTGAAGGACGGCGGTTTTTACGTCAGCCTGAACGCGGGCGCGTCCAACTTCGCCGGCAAGGCCTGCAGCCCCAATTTCTTCTCGGTGGCTATGCAAAACGACTCCTACAGCGATACCGCCGCCATGGCGGCCAATCAGCTGGGCGTCAAGAAAATGGTGCTTATTGCGCCGGCCTACCAGGCGGGCCGCGATGCCCTGCACGGTTTCAAGAGCGCCTACAAGGGCGAAATCCTGGCCGAAATCTACACCAAGCTCGATCAGTCCGACTTTTCGGTTGAGCTGGCGCGCATCCGCTCGCTGCACCCCGACGGCATTTTCGAATTCCTGCCTGGCGGCGCCGGCATCAATTTTGCCAAGCAGTTCGCCAATTCAGGCTTGAACAAGACCATCAAGATGGTCACCCCGCTGTATTCCATGGACGACCGCATGCTGGCCGCTACGGGCCAGGCGGGCCAGGGCTATTACCTGAGCACGCAATGGACGGCCTCGCAGGACAACGCCGCCAGCAAGCAGTTCGTGGCCGCGTTCGAAAAGGAATACAAGCGCCGCCCCACGGTGTATGCGGCCACGTCCTACGACACGGCGCGCCTGATCGGCTCGGCGCTCAAGGCCGTCAATGGCGACCTCAAGGGCAAGCCCGACCAGTTCCGCGCGGCGCTGCGCAAGGCCGACTTCCAGAGCGTGCGCGGCAATTTCAAGTTCGGCCCCAACCAATTCCCCATCCAGGATTGGTATTTGGTACAGGTGGAACCTAACGCCGAAGGCAAACTGGACTACAAACCTTTGAACGTTATTGTCAAAGATCATGGCGATCCCTATGCCTCTTTGTGCAAAATGGATAAATAAGTAAGCCAAGTTAAAGCACTGCTTGCGCCTGCCTGGGGGATGTGTTCCCCGGCAGGCGCAAAGCATACCGGATACTGCTATGTATATGTTGGTTGAGCAGGCCATGAACGGCCTGCAATACAGCGCCCTGCTCTTTCTGCTGTCGGCCGGGCTGACCCTGATCTTCGGCATCATGAATGTCGTGAATCTGGCGCACGGCTCGTTCTACATGGTGGGCGCGTTTTGCGCGGCCATGGCCGTTGCCGCCACGGGTTCGTTCACCGTGGCGATTCTGGCGGCGGTGGTGGGCGCGGGCCTTTATGGGCTCATTGTCGAACGGTTAGTCATCAGCCGCCTGTATCACCGCGAGCACCTCGATCACGTGCTGGCGACGCTGGGCGTCCTGCTGTTCACCAACGCGCTGGTCACCATGGTTTTCGGACGCAGCCCCCCCTTCGTGGCGATTCCCCCCATGTTCTCCGGCTCGGTGCCCATTCTGCCGGGCCTGAATTACCCCGTCATGCGCCTGGCCTTCATCGGCGCCGGCGTGCTGGTGGCCGTGGGCATGTGGTTTCTTATCTCCAAGACCAAGGTGGGCATGCTGGTGCGCGCCGGGGCGGAC
>JBEBXF010000310.1:0-4369 GCA_040391725.1 Eoetvoesiella caeni
GAAGTCGATGCGGTCATTCTATGCACGCCGACGCCCTTGCATGCGGGGCAGAGCCTGGCATGCCTGGAAGCCGGCAAGCACGTGCAGGTCGAGATCCCGCTGGCCGACAGCCTGGCGGATGCCGAGGCCGTGGCCAGGCTGGCGCGGGAGACGGGGCTGGTGGCCATGTGCGGCCATACGCGCCGATTCAATCCCAGCCATCAGTATGTGCGGAACCGCATCCGGGCCGGCAAGTTCAACATCCAGCAACTGGATGTGCAGACGTATTTTTTCCGGCGCACGAATCTCAATGCGCTGGGCGAGCCGCGCAGCTGGACGGATCATTTGCTGTGGCACCACGCGGCTCATACCGTGGATCTGTTCATTTACCAGACCGACGGCGAAATCGTGCAGGCCAATGTGCTGCAAGGCCCGCTTCATCCGGTCCTGGGCATTGCCATGGACATGTCCATACAGCTCAAGTGCAGCACCGGCGCGCTTTGCACCGTGTCGCTCAGCTTCAACAACGATGGGCCCCTGGGCAGTTTTTTCCGGTATATCGGCGATACGGCGACGTATGTGGCCCGGTATGACGACCTGTTCGACGGCAGGGACGAAAAAATCGACGTCAGCGATGTCGATGTGTCGACGAACGGCATCGAATTGCAGGACAGGGAGTTCGTTGCGTCCATTCTCGAAGGCCGCGAACCCCGGGCCAGCGTGGCCAGCGTATTGCCCTGCTACCGGGTGTTGGGGGAGCTGGAGCGGCAGCTCGGCGCCTAGGGACTGCACCAGGCGCAGGCAGTCCCCCGGGGCTGTCTGAGTTCAGGCCTCGCCTCGCGATGGTTGCGGCCATCCCTGCGTAGCCGGGTTCGCAAGCCGAGCCCCGGTTCAGCCGAACAAATCGGGTTCCAGCAGGATGCCGCGGTCGACGTCCTTGATGGCGGTGCGTCCGCAAAACGCCATGGTCACGTCGAGCTCGTTGGCGATCAGCTCCAGGCCCCGCGTTACGCCGGCTTCGCCGAAGGCGCCCAACGCGTAGAGGAATGAGCGGCCTATCAACGTGCCTTTCGCGCCTAGTGCAATGGCGCGCAGAACGTCCTGGCCCGAGCGTATGCCGCCATCCATCCAGACTTCGATGTCCTTGCCGACCGCCTGGGCGATGCGGGGCAGCGCGGCAATGGAAGACGGGGCGCCATCCAGCTGGCGGCCGCCGTGGTTGGACACGACAATGGCGTCCGCTCCGGTGTCGACCGCATGACGGGCGTCTTCGGCGTCCATGATGCCCTTGAGTATGAGCTTGCCGCCCCACAGTTGCTTGATCCATTCGATGTCGTTCCAGTTCAGGCGCGGATCGAACTGCTCGTTGGTCCAGGAGGCCAGCGACGACGTGTCGCTGATGCCTTCGACATGGCCGACGATATTGCCGAATTCACGGCGTTTGGTTCCGGCCATGCCCAGGCACCAGCGAGGCTTGGTCAGCAGGTTCAGCAGATTGGCCAACGTGGGTTTCGGCGGTGTGGACAAGCCGTTCTTGATGTCCTTGTTGCGCTGGCCCATGACCTGCAGGTCGAGGGTGACCACCAGGGCCGAGCAGTTGGCCGCCTTGGCGCGATTGATCAGCCTTTCCATGAAGCCTTTGTCGCGCATGACGTACAACTGGAACCAGAATGGGCGGCTGGTGTGCGCGGCGATGTCCTCGATGGAGCAGATGCTCATGGTGGACAGGGTGAAGGGGATGCCGAATTTTTCAGCGGCCTTGGCGCCCAGGATTTCGCCGTCGGCATGCTGCATGCCGGTCAGGCCCGTGGGTGCGATGGCCACCGGCATGGCCACGTCGATGCCCGCCATGGTGGTCCGCAAGCTGCGTTTTTCAATGTCGACCGCCACCCGCTGCCGGAACTTGAGCTTCTGGAAGTCCGTTTCGTTGGATCGGTAGGTGCCTTCGGTCCACGAGCCGGAGTCGGCATAGTCGTAGAACATCCTGGGTACGCGCCGCTTGGCCACGATCCGGAAGTCTTCAATGCAGGTGATTTTGGAAAGTTCGGTCAATATTGTCTCCTGGTTCGGCGCAAATGGAATGCCTGGCGGCCGGATTCAGGAATTGTAAAGGCACGGCCTCATTTTGGCTGGAGACCGCGTCCAGGGCGTGATGCCTTTCCCCGGCGCCGGCATCAAGGACAACCTTGCCGGCAGGGCCGGCAAGCCGGCCGGGGGGAGGCGGCGCGTGAGCGCAGCTTCCATCTGCAATGGCCAACGCTGCTGGTTGGGCCGTCCGTATCGCGCGCACAATGTTTCCAGGCGAGCATCGAGGTCAAACTTTTCGGTAGGCGTACATGCTCGTTTCATAAGGGAAAGCGACCTCTTTTCCCCCGGCCAGCTCGGGCGTCTGCGAGATCAGCTCGCGCACCTCTCGTTCCACTTGCGCGCGCTCGTCCGCCGGCAGCCCCGCGACGAAGCTCACCGAAAGCGTGCGCTGGAGGACGACCTTTTCGGCAGCCCCGACATGCTTGTTCCGGACATGCCGTTCGCCGATGAATTCCAGGCCAGGCGCTGGAAAGGCATTGCGCCATGCGCCGGTCCGATAGCGCGGCGTGTCTCCTTCGCGCCGATTTGTGATTTCGGACAGAGCGGCCACCCAGGGCACGTCTTCGTCCCGTCCATTCCATATCAGACCCAGTACGCCACCGGGCACGAGCACGCGGCGCATTTCGGTAACCGCCGCTGCGGTCGCGAACCAGTGAAAGGCCTGCGCACAAACCACAGCGTCCATGGATGAGTCGGGAAGCGGGATTGTATCCGCTGCACCGGCAAGCGCCACGATCCCGGGATGGGCGCCAACCAGTTGCTCCCGCATCTCGGCGATCGGTTCGAGCGCCGTGATTTCACAACCAGTCTGTTGCAAAGTCGGGATGAACTTGCCGGTGCCGGCGCCGACCTCCAGAGCCTTGCGGCCTGGAGCCAGCCCGAGGACCTCGCGCAACCAGGCCACGGCCTCCGGCGGATAGCCCGGCCGTCCGGCCACGTAGTCCTTCGCGCCCGTATGGTAGCCCTTCGACTTGTCGTGAATCCGCATGACCATCCCTCGCCGTCTAGGCCGCTTTCTCGACCCGGTGCATAAGCGGCATTTACCTGAATAATGCCACAATTGCCGGCCTTGCCGGCGACGCCCGCCGAATTCCCGATCTTCTTTTCATCGCCTTCGAGCCGGTATGAACCCTTCCGCCGCGCTCGGCGTTTTGTCCGGGATTTCAGCCGTCCATGCTCCCAGACCCTAGACCCCTCCGAGTTCCGGGGCTTCGCTGGCATAGACGGCCAGGGCGGTCTCGCCATTCCACCAGAAAACCCGGGCCACCGTGGCCCGGCGGGCGATTTCCAGGGCCTGGACGGCATCGCTTTCGATGAAATGGGTATGGCCGCGGGCCATGATGGCCCTGGCCTTGTGCTCGGCGGTCTGGGCGGCGGCGTGTACCGATTCGTCGCGCATGACCAGCGGGCCGTGGAAGCCGTGGCGGTCGAGCCAGTCCCGGGTTCGTTGGCGGTCTTGTTCGGGCCGGCCGGTAATGATGGTCAGGCCGGAGAGATCCCGATCGGGCAGGATGGTGCTGGGCGGCATGTGGTCGCGCCTGCCGAGCGTGCCGGCCAGGTCGCTTTCATATAGGCTGACGGGCAGGTCGGCAAGCAGGATGCCGTCCAGGTCGATGGCCCACGAGGCGTATTCGTGCTCGGGCTTGCCGGGCTGATTATTGGTGGCGGCGAACTCGGGCGTGACCGATTCGCGCTCCCAGGGGAACCAGGCCCGCCATCCCGGCGGCATGCGCGTGCCGGAATCCGGCTGGATGCGTGATTCGCCATCGTAGGCCAGCGTGAATACGTGGATGCCGTGCCCGGCGGCGGCCAGGAAGTCGCGGCAGTCCAGCAGGGTGGTTCCCCGTCCCGCGATGTCCTCGACCAGCAGCAGGCGCGCACCGCCGGCCGGAGACTGGGCGGTAAACCAGGAAACGCGCCGCGAACGGCGCTCGTAGGCCAGGGCGAACAAAGGCAGGCCCAGGGCGGTGGAGGCCATCAGCGCCGGCGCCAGTCCGCCCCGCGCAATGGCCACGACGGCGTCAAAGCCCATCTGGCGCCATCGGGGGATGTGTTCGGACACGACCGCCTCGACCCGGGCGTAGTCGTACGAGAAAGCCGCCAGCCTGTCTTGCATTGGTGTTTTCCTGCCCTTTTGCGTGCGTCTTGGCCACAAAGAAAAACCGCCTGGAGAGTTGGAACTCTAGGCGGTTTTAAACTAGATGATAAGACTAGTGCAATTCTGGCGCGGCTGGCAGGATTCGAACCCACGACCCCTTGGTTCGTAGCCAAGTACTCTATCCAACTGAGCTACAGCCGCTGT
>JBEBXF010000311.1:0-4349 GCA_040391725.1 Eoetvoesiella caeni
ACCTGGCCAAGCTTTGCGGGTTTCCCGGCAAGCTGGGCATGGACGGCAGCCAGGTATGGAAAGCCTGGGCCGAGGGCCGCGCCGACGAGGTTCGCGCCTATTGCGAAACCGACGTCGTCAATACCTGGCTGGTGTATTGCCGTTTCCGGCTGCTGAAGGGCGAGCTGGATCCGTCCGGCTACGAGGCCGAAATACAACTGGTGCGCAGCACGCTGCAAGCCAGCGACGCGCCGCACTGGAAGGAATACATGGCAGCCTGGGACGCCGTGTAGCAAGATAGTCCGCTTTGGTCTCTGTAATCGACTGAAAACAAATTACCCTTGATGAAACAGATCGGAAACTGGAAGAGAACAACAATGGGCTCTCCTCTTTTTGAAAGGACTGAATCATGAAGACCAACGCTAAATTCCCCTCCATGCTCAAAGTCGCCGCCCTGGCCGCCGCCATTTCGCTGCAAGGCGCCGCCATGGCGGCTCCCGCCGACGGCGCTTCCGCTTCGACGGCGAATGAGCAAAGCGCGGCGCCCGCGCCGTCCGGCCCCAGGTCCCACCATGCCCCAAGGCATATGCGCGCGCCCATGCACCATGAAAAGGCCGCCTTGTGGGTGCCTGGCTACGGCCCGCTGAGCGCCGCGGGGGTCAAGGTGTTGAACCTCACCGAGTCTCAGTCCAAGCTGTTGTCCGAGGCGCAAGCGGCCCAGAAAGACGCGCGCAAGGCTCAGTTCGAAGCCATGCGGGCCGAGCGCAAGGCCCGGTTCGAGCAGCTCAAGGCTGGCAAGATCGATCCGCATGCCGCCGCCAAGCAGTTCGAGGATGCGCATGGCAAGTCCGCCGAAGCCCGCAAGCAGGTTCAGGCAAAATGGTTTGCGGTGTGGGACTCCCTGGATGCAACGCAAAAGCAAAAGGTCGCCACCTTGCTCGGCGAGCGCGCCGCCAAATGGGGCGATCACATGAAGCATCGCAAGGGCATGCCCATGCCTCATGATGCCCAGCCCATGCGTCCGGCCCCCGACGACACGCCCGCGTAAAGCCCGCCTCCAACGTTTCCTTTGCCCACTGCCACCCGCGAAGCCGAGTATCCATTCGGTCTTCAGGGTGGCTTTTGCGATCTTGCGCCGAGCGCGGCCGCCGACCGGCGCATCGGGCAAACCGGCATTGGCATAAAATCCACACCTGACTGTTTCAATAGCATGGGTTTTTATGTCCGAAGTATTTCATATCGAATCGCTGGATCTCGAGGCGCGCGGCGTCGCCCGCCATGATGGCAAAGTCGTGTTCGTCGAGGGCGCCTTGCCCGGCGAGACAGTGCTTGCGGGCATCATCCGGCGCAAATCCTCGTTCGATGTCGCCCGGACCGAGAAAGTCCTTGTCCCTTCCTCCCAGCGGGCCAAGCCCCCGTGCCCCAGCTTTGGCCTGTGCGGCGGCTGCGCCATGCAGCATCTGGAGCCGGCCGCCCAGGTGGCCATCAAGCAGCGTGCCCTGGAGGATGCGCTGGCGCATATCGGCAAGGTGGCGCCCGCCTGTATTTTGCCGCCCTTGCATGGGCCCGCCTGGGGTTACCGCCACCGCGCCCGCCTGTCCGTGCGCTACGTCAATAAAAAGGGTACCGCGCTGGTGGGGTTCCGCGAGCGCCGCGGCAGCTATGTGGCCGACATGCAAGAGTGCCTGGTGCTGCCGCCGCATGTGTCCGCCATGCTGGTGCCGTTGCGCGCGCTCATAGGGGCTTTGTCCGATCCGCGCAGCATCCCGCAAATCGAAGTCGCGGTGGGCGATGCCACCACGGCCTTGCTGTTGCGGCATTTGGCGCCCTTGACGCCGGCCGACGTCGATCTGCTCAAGGCCTTCGGCCGGGAACACGAAGTATCGTGGTGGCTGCAGGCCAAGGGCCCCGAGACGGTACGGCCGCTGCTGGCTGAAGACGCCGAGACGCTTTCCTACCAGTTGCCTGAATTCGGCTTGCGCATGCCGTACAGGCCTACCGACTTTACCCAGGTCAACCAGGCCATCAACCGAACCTTGATTTCCCGCGCCTTGTCGTTGCTGGAAATCGAGCCCGACGACCGCGTCGCCGACCTGTTTTGCGGTCTGGGCAACTTCACCTTGCCGCTGGCCACGCGCGCCCGCGCCGTGGTGGGCATTGAAGGCAGCAAGCCGCTGGTCGAGCGGGCCCATGACGCGGCGCGGCAAAACGGCCTGGGCGAGCGCACGAGCTTTGCCGTGCTGAATCTGTTCGAGGTCGATGTTCAATGGCTGCGCGACCTGGGGCATTTCGACCGGATCCTCATCGACCCGCCGCGCGAGGGCGCCGAGGCCGTGGCGCGGGCGCTTGCCTCCCTGGCGCCCGGCGAGCGCCCCAAGCGGATTGTCTATGTGTCGTGCAACCCGGCAACCCTGGCGCGCGATGCCGGCATCCTGGTCAACGAAGGCGGCTTTCGCATGCAGGCGGCCGGCGCCATCAATATGTTTCCGCACACCGGCCACGTGGAATCGATTGCCGTATTCGAACAGGGGGCGGGTCCGTCCTGACGGCCCCGCGGTTCGGGGCGGCGGCGGGGCGGTCGAGCTGGCCTTTTTGTTACAGGATTTTCTCGCTTTTTGATATTTCCCATAAACATGGCGTTGCGGGGGAAATACGAAAGGAATCGTTGCCAGGCAGTATTTTTTGGAGTTGAAAGACGTCAAAGGGTTTTCCCGGGTAGACGGCCAAGCCCAACAAAATTAATCTAAATTATCACTATTTGATAGTTTAGGTTATAAGGACTGGCCATGAACAAAGACGGCGAGCTGGGTCGATCCGGCGCATTGCACAAAACGCCTGCAAATCCCATCACTGCGCAGGACATTGCCGATTTCCAGCGCGACGGCGTCGTATGCCTGCGAGGCATGCTCGACTCCAACTGGTGCGACATGCTGCGCGACGCATCGCTCGAAATGATGGACAGCGGCGCCGGCAGGGTGCGCGAACCCAAGCTGCAAGAGGGCAAGGGCCGGTTCTATTCGAATGTCTATTTGTCGGATCTCGACGAGCGCTTCCGCCTGCTTCGCGAGGCTTCGCCCGCGCCCGAGATCGCCGCCACGCTCATGGGTTGCGAAAGCGTGCGGTTCTACTACGACCAGTTGTTCATCAAGACCCCGGGCACGGCCGCGCCCACCCCCTGGCACAACGACCTGCCGTTCTGGCCGTTTGCCGGCAACGACCTGATTTCCATATGGATTGCGCTGACGCCGGTGTCGGCCAAGACCAGCGGCGTGCAATATGTGGCCGGCTCGCACCGGTGGAACAAGATGTTCCGGGCGGTGACGCCGGACTACGACCCCCGTTTTCTGGATCCCGCCCTGGAAGAGTGCCCCGATTACGGCTCGCCCGATACGCCCTCGGCAGGCAAGGTGCTGTCCTGGGACATGCAGCCGGGCGACGTCTTGTGCCACCATCCGCTGACCGTGCATGGCGCCTCGGGCAATGCGTCGGCCACCCAGACCCGCGTCGGCTTGTCCATCCGCTATCTGGGCCGGGATGTGCTCTGGGATCCCCGCGAGCACACCATGAAGCTGCGTCGGCCGCCCGAAGTGGCGCCTGGCGAGTATCCCGCCGACGATGTGGCGTTTCCGACGGTCTGGAGCCGGCAGCGCGGGCTTCTGCGGCCGGAGGGACAGGCGGCCTTCAAGTAGCGGTTCAATCCCTGAAAGCGGCTTGGGCCGGCAAGTAGTCGATAGCCCGCCGCCTTAAACCGGGCCGCCGTGGGGCGGCCCGGCGTCGCTTGGGGTCAGTCGTCCTCGGTCTGGTCCAGCACGCGCCGGGCTTCGGCCTTGACGCGTTCCGGGGCCGTGCCGCCTACGTGCTTGCGGGCCGCCACCGAACCTTCCAGCGTGAGCACGCCGAATATGTCCTGCTCGATGGAGGGGTGGAAGGCTTGCAGTTCGGCGAGCGTAAGGTCGGCCAGGTCGCAGCCTTTTTCTTCGCAATTGCGCACCGCGTGGGCCACGGTTTCGTGCGCGTCGCGGAACGGCACGCCTTTTTTCACCAGGTAGTCGGCCAGGTCGGTGGCCGTGGCGAAGCCTTGCAGCGCGGCGGCGCGCATGGCTTCGGCCTTGACCTTGATGCCGCCTATCATGTCCACGAAGATGGTCAGAGTGTCGCGCACAGTGTCGGCCGAGTCGAACAGCCCTTCCTTGTCTTCCTGGTTGTCTTTGTTGTAGGCCAGGGGCTGGCCTTTCATGAGCGTAAGCAGGGCCATGAGATGGCCGTTGACGCGGCCGGTCTTGCCGCGCGCCAGTTCCGGCACGTCCGGGTTCTTTTTTTGCGGCATGATGGAACTGCCGGTGCAGAAGCGGTCGGCCAGGTCGATGAAG
>JBEBXF010000312.1:0-4336 GCA_040391725.1 Eoetvoesiella caeni
CAGGATGGCGCCGATCAGCGGATACGATGCGTGGGGGCCGATTGCCGTCAGTGCCAGTAGGGCGGCGCCAATGAGTCCGTAGCCGGCTGCCATCGCGTTGCGTAAGCCATGGCGTTGGGCGATGCGGCCGAAGAAGGAAGCCAACAGCGACATGCTGGCGAACTGCGGGGTCAGCGCCCAGCCGGTTTGCGACGGCGTCCAGCCTTGAACTTGCTGGAAGAACAGAGGCAGAAAGAAAACACTGTTGTAGGCTGAGAACCCCAGGACGAACGAGCTGAAGTTGATCACCGAAAACCCGGCGTTTTTGAACATTGATAATGGCAGCAATGGGCGGGCTACTATGGCCTGCGCCAGCAGGAACGCAGCGAATCCTATGCCGCCTATGGACAGCGAAGCCAGTGTGATGGTGGATGTCCAGCCTTGTTCGTTGGCCGAGATCATGCCGTAGGCCAGGGCTCCAAGCCATAATACGCTTAGCAATTGACCCAGCGGATCCAGTGCCGCTTCGGCCGGATGCGAGGTTTCGGGAATTCCCCAGGCTCCAAGCCACATCGCCATCAATCCAATCGGCAGATTGATAAGGAAAATACTGGACCAGCCCACATGCTCGACCAGCAGGCCTCCGAGGACGGGGCCTACGACCAGGGCCAGGGCGGTGAACGACGACCACCCTCCGATAATGCGCGCTCGCTCTCCCGGGTTGGGAAAGGCATGTGTAAGAATGGACAAGGCTCCGGGAATGAGTAGCGCGGCCCCAACGCCCTGGACGGCGCGTCCGGCCAGCAGCGCGGGCAGGCCGGACGCCAGCCCGCATAGCGCGGATCCTAGTGTAAATACCAGCGCGCCGGCCAGCCACGATTTTTTCCTGCCGTAGCGGTCGCCGATGGCGCCGGCGGACAGCATCAGCGCCGACAGGCACAGCGCGTAGATGTCCACGATCCACTGCAGGCCGCTCATATTGGTTTGCAGCGCATGCTGCATGGTGGGCAGGGCTACCGTGACAATGCTGACGTCCAGGGTGGCCATGAAGGAGCCTAGGTACATCGCGATCACCAGTGCGGTTCTTCGAGAAGGATTCATGAGATGGCTTCGATTGATTTTTCTTTAAATAAAACTCATTCTCAATATAAAATATAAACCGACCGTCGGTCAATTGAAAAATAAAGGCTATTGCTCTTGGTAGAATCGTTGGTGGCGGGCGGTGCCATGGATGGCTGTTTCCCGCCGTTATTTTCTCAACGGACGCGAAACCATGAAAAAATCCGAGCCGGCGCGGCCGCAGCCCAAGTCGCCGCGCACCAAGCCTTCCGAAGTGCGGCGTACCGAACTGATGGACGCCGCCGCCGCGCTTTTTGTGGAAAAGGGCCTGGAGGCGACCACCGTCGATGACATCGTCGCCGCGGCGGGGGTGTCCAAAGGCACCTTCTACCACTATTTCGTTTCCAAGCATGAAATCCTGGCTGCGCTACGCAACCGCTACGCGCTGGGGTTCAATGAAGAAATCGCCTCGGCGGTGGCGGATTGCGTGGACGACGACTGGCAGGGAAAGATCCGTAAATGGGTCGAGGCCTTTTTCGATGGCTATAGCGAAACCATGGCATTGCACGACGTCGTGTTTCACCAGCACATACCGGGCAATTACCGCGACGAGCGGAACGGCATTGTGGAGCAATTACAGGGCATACTGGATGCAGGGATGGAAGCCGGCTATTGGCGTCTGGGAAATTCCAGGGTGGCCGCACTGGTCATGTTCCAGGGCGTGCACAGTGTCGTCGACAATATTACCGTCGCCGGCAAAGCCCAGCGCCGTGAAATCATCACCGAATTGACGCGTTTGTTCCTGGGGATGCTTGGCTCGGGGCGCGCGGCCCAGCGCGATGATACGCCTGATCGTCTTGATGAACGGCCGCTGTAGCGGCCGGGCGTAAACCGTTATGAGCTATGTTGATATACCGCTCGTTTGTCAACGCACTTATTTTCCGGCGTGCTCGGCCAGCCATTTTTCCATGAACCGGATTTCCCCGTCCTGTGCCTTGATGATGTCTTCGGCCAGTTTGCGCATTTCGGGATCGGTGCCGTATTTCAGTTCCACTTTGGCCATGTCGACGGCGCCCTTGTGATGGGCAAGCATCTGGGCGGCGAAGTCCTGGTCGGCGTTTCCGGTGTAGGGGGCGTTCATTTCTCCCATCATTTTCATCATGCTTTGTTTGTAGGCCTGTGTCGAAGGGCCTGCCTGCGTGCCGGGCGCCTGGTTCATTTCCATGTGATCGCCATGCATGGGGTGCTGCTGCGCCATGGCGCCAAAAGCAAGGCTGGATAAGGCGAGGCCCAGGCACAGAACGGCGGCGGGGCGGTATGGATGTTTGCTCATTGAGTTCTCCTTGATGAACCGGTGTAGTGATAAGGCGGACGATATGGGAAAAGCGTCAAGCATAGAGGTTCCTGCGGTGGGAAAGTCAACAGGTTTGCGGCGGGGCGCCCGCAGCAAATGCAGAAAGCGAAAAAGCGTTACCGTATTGCTGTGACTTCATTGAAGCGAGGCTGGCCGCATCATGAAAACGAAACCCTCCACTTTCCTCACTTTCATTGGCGCCGCGGCGCTGGCCGGCGGGGTCTTGCTGGCTTCGGTGTCAGTGACTGTCCGCGCGGAGTCGGAAAACGCCGGTCGGAATCAGCCAAGCGCGGATCAGCCATTTGCTATGGCCAGCGTCGCCACGTTCGAGTATCCCTGGGCCATCGCCTTTCTGCCCGACGGCCGCCTGCTGGTCACGGAAAAGCCCGGCAAGCTGTTCATTGCGACGCAAAAGGGCGACAAGAAAGAGGTAGCCGGTATGCCCAAGGTGTATTACAGCGGGCAGAATGGTTTGCTCGATGTTGCCGTTTCGCCCGCCTTCGCCCGCGACCGCAGCATTTATTTCACTTTCGTCGAGCCTCAGCGCGGGGGCGGCGCGCTTGCGCTGGCACGCGCGCAACTGCGCGAATCCGGCGGCACGGCCAGCCTTTCGGGCCTCGACATCATCTGGCGCCAGAACCGGGCCAGCAAGGGCGGCCAGCCGGGCGGTGTTATTGCATTCTCGCCCGACGGGCAACACCTGTTCCTGACGGTGGGCGACCGCCAGCAGCCCCAGACCGCGCAAGATCCCGATCTGGCGCGGGGCAAGGTGCTGCGCTTGAACCTGGATGGCTCCACGCCCAAGGACAATCCCATGGCTGGACAGGGCGGGGTTAAAGCCCAGACCTGGACGACAGGCCACCGCAATCCTTATGGGCTGGCTTTCGCACCCGACGGCCGCCTGTGGCTCGATGAAATGGGCCCGCGCGGCGGCGACGAGCTCAACCTGATCCAGCCGGGGCGCAACTATGGCTGGCCCATCGTTTCCAATGGCGACAACTACAACGGAACCCCCATTCCCCGCCACAGCACCCGTCCCGAATTCCAGGCCCCCGTCGTTTACTGGACGCCGGTCATCGCGCCGGCGGGCTTGGCCTTCTACGAGGGCAGCATGTTTCCCGCGTGGCGTGGCTCGGCCTTTATCGGCGGTCTGGTGGAGCAAGGCCTGGTGCGCATTGCCTTCGATGGGAAGGGCGGCGCCAAAGAGGCCGAACGCTGGGCGTTGGGGCATCGCATACGCGATGTCGCCGTGGCAAGCGACGGCGCGGTGTGGCTGATCGAGGACGAAGCGCAAGGACGGCTGCTAAGGCTTACGCCCCGCTGACCTTGTCAACCGCCAGGCTGCGCGCTTTTTCGACGACATGCATGCTTGGCCGCATACGGGCTGGCGCCGCCTTTGCGCATGAAGGGGCCGGAAAGCGTGCCGGACCTGGAATCCCGCGATTCATGTATTGGCCACCAGCAGCTCTTCGCCATTGTCGGGTGGGCGCAGGCCGTCGGCCCTGTCGGCGAAATAGCGCCGCGCAAGGTCGGACGCCGGGACATGGCGCGCCTGCGTGAAGCCGGCTTCGCGGGCCAGGGCCAGGATTTCCTGCGGGGTGAAGTAGCTCAGGAATGGTGTTCCGCTTGCTTGCGCGCCTTTCGCCGCCATTTCGAGGCCGGGCCGAACCTCGGGGCCGGCCATTTCCAGCGGAAGCAGGAAAGTCATGGCAAGCATGGAGCCCGGGGCAAACGCTGCAACCTGGCGCAGCGTTGCCAGGTTAGCTTCTTTGGTCAAATACATGCTGACGCCGGTGGAGACCACGATGGCCGGCTTGCCGTCATCGAAGCCGGCGGCCGCCAGCTTGGCCTGCCAGTCTTCTCCGGCTTCGAAGTCGACGGGCACGAAGCGCAGCCAGCCGGGAACGCCGAAGCCAAGCTCGACCAGGCGCTGGCGCTTCCAGG
>JBEBXF010000313.1:0-4299 GCA_040391725.1 Eoetvoesiella caeni
CATCGTATGCGTGCCCTGCGGCTCCACTCAGGTCGAGCGCCGCGCCATCCGCGACTCGGCCCTGGGCGCCGGCGCAAGCCAGGTATTCCTTATTGAAGAACCCATGGCCGCGGCCATCGGGGCCGGCCTGGCGGTTTCCGATGCCAGCGGCTCGATGGTGGTCGATATCGGCGGCGGCACGACCGAAGTGGCCGTCATTTCGCTGGGCGGCATGGTTTACAAGGGTTCGGTGCGGGTCGGCGGCGACAAGTTCGACGAAGCCATCATCAACTACATCCGCCGCAATTACGGCATGCTCATCGGCGAACCCACCGCCGAGCTCATCAAAAAGGAAATCGGCTCGGCATTCCCGGGGGCTGAAATCCGCGAAATCGAAGTCAAGGGGCGCAATCTTTCCGAAGGCGTGCCGCGCAGTTTCACGGTATCGTCCAACGAAATCCTGGAATCGCTCACCGACCCCCTGAACCAGATCGTCTCGGCGGTCAAGACCGCTCTCGAGCAGACGCCTCCCGAACTGGGGGCCGACATCACCGACAAGGGCATCGCCCTGACCGGGGGCGGCGCCTTGCTGCGCGATCTGGATCGCCTGCTTCAAGAAGAAACCGGCCTCCCGGTCGTGGTCGCCGAAGATCCCCTTACTTGCGTGGTGCGCGGCTGCGGCGAAGCGCTCGAGCACCTCGAACGGCTGGGCACGGTCTTCATCTACGATTAATCCCCTATGCCCGGCGCCCGCACGGGGCGGGCATATTTCAGGTTCGACATAGTTTGCAATGCAAGGGCAAGGGCAAGGCACGATAAGATTGTTCAAGCGGGGGCCGACCGCGGAGTTCCGCTTGTTTGTCTTTGTCGTGCTGTCGTTGTCGCTGCTGCTCGTCGATTCACGCTGGCGGGTGCTCGATCCGGCCCGGCAGGCCATCTCGGTGGCGCTTTACCCGTTCCAGCGCCTGGTTCTCGCGCCGCGCGACGCCATCGAAAGCGTCAACGGCTGGTTCGATGCTACCTCGCTGGCCCGTACCGAAAAAGAAGCGCTGCAGCGCCAGCGCATCGAGCTGGCGCAGATCTCCACGCACGCCGCGCAGCTTGCCGCGGAAAACCGCCTGCTGCGCCGCCTGCTCAACGTTTCCGAAATGGTGTCGCAGTCGTCGGTGGCCGTCGAGGTGCTTTACGAGCCGCCCAATGCCTTTACGCATCATCTGGTGTTCAACAAGGGCTCCAGCAGCGGCATCGAATCGGGCATGCCCGTCATCGACGAAGGCGGGGTGGTCGGCCAGGTCATACGCGTTACCCCGTTCACGTCCGAAGCCGCGTTGCTCACCGACGAGAAAATCTCCATTCCCTCCCAGGTGCTGCGCAATGGCCTGCGGGTCATCGTGTTCGGCGGCAGTTCTTCGGGCAAGGTCGAGGTGCGCTACCTGACGAACGACGCCGACATCGTTCCCGGCGACACCTTGATCACCAGCGGGGTAGGGGGGTATTTTCCCGCCGGTCTGCTGGTCGCCAAGGTCGATCACATAGAACGCGATGCGGCCAGCGGGTTTGCCGTGGCCGTCGCCACACCCTTGTCGCATCCCGAACGCTACCGCCACTTCCTGGTGCTGCGCACGGACACCGCCAAATCCGAATCCAGTCAGGAGGCCAAACCAAATGGTTCGCCATCCGACAAGCCATAAGCCGGCCGCGCCGGGCCTGGGCAAATCGTCGCTCAGTTCGCTCGAGCCCATCGATTCCGCGCCTTTTCGCCGGCCGTCCAGCGGCGTTTTCGTATGGGGCACCATACTGCTCGTCTGGCTGTTTTCCCTGCTGCCCTGGCGGCTATGGCAGCCGACCCCCGATCTCCTGCTGCTGGTCATCGCCTTCTGGTGCCTGAACGAGCCGAGGCGCGTGGGCATGCTTACCGCCTTCATTTTCGGCCTGCTCATGGACGTGCACGACGCAGGCCTGCTGGGCGAGCAGGCGCTGGTGTACAGCCTGGTCGCCTACGGCGCCATTACCTTGACCCGCCGCCTGCAGCACTTCAATCCCGTGGTTCAGGCCGTGCACATGCTGCCTGTCGTGGTCATCGCCGAAGGGCTGTCCAGCCTGGTGCATGCCTGGCTGGCGAGTGAGTGGGCGGGGTGGGGCTGGTTGTGGTCGGCGCTGTTCACCGTGGTGCTTTGGCCGCTGGCCGACATTCTTTTGCATCTGCCGCAGCGGCGCCAAGAAGAAATCGATTCGGGCGCGGCCTGAGGCCGGGTCGGAAAAGCGCCATGTTCGAGTTCAAGAAAACCACCTTGCACCAGAAGCGGCAGGTCATGCTGCGCGTTCTGGTTGCGGGCATTTTCGCGCTGGTGTGCTTTGGCCTGCTGATCGGGCGCCTGTGGTATTTGCAGGTGGTTCGCTATGAAGGCCTGGCGGCGCGGGCCGACCAGAACCGCATTGCCGTCGTGCCCATTCCGCCGCGCCGGGGGGAGATCCTGGATCGCAACGGGGTGGTGCTGGCCCGCAACTACCGCGACTATACCCTCGAGGTCGTGCCGGCCAATGTGGAGCGGAACATGGACGCCATGCTGGATGCGCTCAACGAAGTGGTGTACATAAGCCCCTACAATCGCAAGCGCTTCAAGCAGAACCTGAATAAATCGGGACGCTATGCGCGTGTCTTGCTGCGCAACAACCTGAACGAAACCGAAGCGGCCTGGTTCGCCGCGCATGCCTACAAGTTTCCCGGCGTCGAGCTGCGGGCGCGCTGGGTGCGCGAGTACCCGCAGGGCGAGCTGGCGGCGCACGTGCTGGGCTACGTGGGCCGCATTTCCGAGGCCGACCAGAGCCGGCTGGAGGAAGAAGGCCGCATGGGCAACTATCGCGGATCCGACAGCATCGGCAAGAAGGGGGTGGAAAAAACCTGGGAAGAAGCGTTGCACGGCCATACCGGCGTCGAGGAAGTCGAGGTCACCGCCACGGGCCGCCCCGTGCGAACCTTGAGGCGCATCGATCCCGTCCCGGGATCCGACCTGAAGCTGTCGCTGGATGCCGGCCTGCAGCGCGTTGCCGAAGAGCAGTTCGCCGGCAAGCGGGGCGCGCTGGTGGCCATCGATCCCAAAACGGGAGGGATACTGGCGCTTGTGTCGGCGCCGTCGTTCGACCCGAATCTGTTCGTGGACGGCATCGACGTGGAAAGCTGGCGCGAGCTGAACGAGTCACCCGACCACCCGCTGATAGACCGCCCCATTTCCAGCGCCTACCCCATAGGCTCGACCTACAAGCCTTTCGTGGCGCTGGCCGCGCTGCAGCTTGGCAAGCGCTCCGCCACAGAGCGGATTCCCGATCCGGGCTATTTCGAGTTCGGGGGCCAGCGTTTCCGCAATGCCGGCGGCGCGGTGTACGGCCCCACCGACATGCATCGAGCCCTGGTCGTATCGTCGGACACGTATTTCTTTTCGCTGGGGCCGGAAATCGGCGTCGACGCCCTGCACGACTTCACCAAGCAGTTTGGTTTCGGCCAGATCACCGGCATCGATCTGGATGGGGAAAAGCGCGGTGTTTTGCCGTCCACCGAATGGAAGCGCAAGGCTTATAAAAAGCCGGAGCAAAAACGCTGGTATGCGGGCGAATCCGTTTCGGTGGCCGTGGGCCAGGGCTATAACGCCTTCACCTTGCTGCAATTGGCCCAGGCCACTTCGGTGCTGGCGAACAACGGCACCTACATGAAGCCGCATGTCGTCGCCCAGGTGCGCAATCCCGAAACCGGCGCGTTGACGCCGACAGTGACCAAGCCCTTGTACACCATACCCTTGAAGCCGGAGAACCTGAAGGTGGTGCAGGACGCCCTGGCCGATGTGGTTCGTTCGGGCACCGCGCGCCGCGCCTTCGTCGGCGCCTCCTATCAGGCCGCGGGCAAGACGGGCACGGCCCAGGTATACAGCCTGCACGGCTCGAAATATCATGCGGGAGCGGTGGATGAACGCCTGCGCGATCACGCCCTGTTCATGGCGTATGCGCCGGTGGACGATCCCAAGATCGCCCTGGCGTTGATCGTCGAGAACGGCGGCTGGGGCGCTTCGGTGGCGGCGCCGATCGCGCGCAAGGTATTCGATTACTGGCTGTCGCCCAATCGGAAGGACGCGGCGGGAACGGGCCCGGCCGTGCCGGCCGCCAAGGACGAGGCGGCGCGCAGCCGGTTCCTGGGGATCATGCGCAACCAGTCCGAGCGCATGTCGAGCCTGATCGACGACTTGCTGTCGCTCTCGCGCCTTGAACTGCGCCAGCACGTCAAGCCCACCACCGAGGTCAATCTCAACCTGCTGCTGCGCGAGGTCGCCG
>JBEBXF010000314.1:0-4285 GCA_040391725.1 Eoetvoesiella caeni
TGCCGCGCACAAAGCCGATGAACTGGTCGACCATGCGCTGCATGTCCTGGATGTCATGCCGTATGCCGTCCTTGAAAGCCGAGTCGTCGATCATCTCGATGCGCAGCCACATGCGCGACAGCGGCCCTTTCAGGTCGTGCGGCAATCCCGCCAGCAAGGTGTGCCGCACGGCGTTCGATTCGGCCAAGGCGTCGAGCATGGCGTTGAACCGCTCGCCCAGGATGCGGGTTTCGGATGGGCCCGACGGCACGACGCGCTGCGGCTGTCCGGCCGCGAGCTGGTCGGCGGCGGCCACCAGGCGTGTGATGGGCCGCGTGATATGCCAGGAGAACGCGGCGGAGATCAGCAGCAGCAAGCCCATGCCCGCCAGCCAGACCAGGGTGATCGGCATGGGATCCGGGGGGGCGATGCGATCCAGCGGGATCACCAGCCACTCGCGGCTGTCCCGGGCGTCTTCGTCGTTGGCCGTGGTGGCGTCCGCGTAGGGCAGGTCGGGGATCAAGGAAATGTACAGCCGGGGCACGCGTCCGCGCGACAGGCCGACGCGGGTGCCGTCGTCGAGTTTTTCGTTCAGCGCGTCCACAAACTGCTTGAGATCCTGCCGCATGTCCCGGGGGATGGGCGGGGGAGGCGCGGGCCGGCCGGCGCGCATCTCGCGGAATTCGCGAAACTCGCGGAATTCCCTGAACTGCGGGTCGCGTGGCGGGCCCGGGGGGCCGCCCCTGGGAGGGCCGGGCGGTTCGCCGCGGGGCCCGGGCCGCGGCTCGCGCTGCGACGGACCCATGTCGCGCGACCACAGATGCCATTCGTTGTGGGAAGCCTGGCGCACGAATCCGGCGCGCTCGTCGGGAGGAATCTGCGCCAGCGCCGCGCGCACGGTGCGTATGGTGGTGGCCACGACGTCGACGGTGACGCCCTGGGTGACTTTTTCACGGTAATAGTTGACCGTGGCCAGCGTGGCCGCCTGCACCAGCAATATCGTGCCCAGCGTCAACAGGATCAGCCGGGCGTGGAGGGACCGCAGGAAGTTCAGAAACCGCATGGCTGGTCGCTATGGCGAGAACCGGTAGCCGACGCCCCAGACGGTTTGTATCCAGCGCGGCTGCTTGGGATCGTCTTCGATGGCTCGCCGCAGGCGCAGGATGGCGATGTCGATGGCGCGGTCGTTGCGCTCGCCTTCGTCGTCGTCGCGCGCCAGCGCCAGAAGGCGGTCGCGCGAAAGCGGCTTGCCCGCGTTATTGACCAGCGCTTCCAGCAGATTGACTTCGCCGCCGGTAAGCTTGATGAGCTCGCGGCCTTTGGAAAGCTGGCGGGTGGCGGGGTCGAAGACGAACGGCCCGAAGGCCACGGGTTTTTCCTTGACGAGGGCGGAGGCGCCCTTTTTACGGCGCAGAACCGACGTAATGCGCGCCAGCAGTTCGCGCGGATCGAAGGGTTTGCCCAGATAATCGTCGGCGCCCGCTTCCAGCCCGATGACCCGATCCACGGTTTCGTCGCGCCCCGTGAGCAGGATGATGGGGATGTCTTCGCCAAGCTGGCGCAGACGCCGGCAGGCATCGGCGCCGTCGCCTTCCGGCAGCATGCGGTCGAGGACGACGAGGTCGGGGCTGAAGCGCTGGATGCGGGATTCCAGGTCGCGGGCGTCGGGCGCCAAAAGCGTATCATAGCCGTGTCGGTTAAGATAGTCGGCCAATAATTGCCGCAGGGCGGGGTCGTCGTCGACAACCAGCACTTTGATCAGAATGTCGTCCATGGTGCAAGTGTGCCTATCGATGCTCCGGCTTGCAAGTCGTGCGAAATAAACTGAAATACCTATGGCCCTGTGCGGGCCGCCATCACCCATGGCACATGGAGCGTGAATGAATGACGTGCTGAACGCAACGCGCGATAGACTCAAACGCTGGGAGTGGCTGTCGGCATCGCCCGCCATGTTGTTGTGGGCCGCCGTCGTAGGAGTGCTCGGGGCGTTGGCCACCGTCCTGTTTCACGAAGGCATTTTCCTGGTGCAGCGTTTGTGCACCGGCGGGTCGGGCTCCATTTCCCGGGTCATTGGCGGTTTGCCCTGGTATGGCCGCATCGTGTTCGCGGTTCTGGGCGGCGTCGTTGCCGGCCTGCTTTTGCAGTGGGCCGCCAAAATAAAGGCGGGCAGCAATTCCGACTACATGGAGGCCGTTGCCATCGGCGATGGCCGCCTTTCCATACGGCAAGGCCTGCTCCGATCCTTGTCCTCGCTATCGTCGGTGGCGTCGGGCGGCTCCATCGGGCGCGAGGGCGCCATGGTGCACCTGGCGTCGCTGTGCGCGTCGGCCATTGGCCGCTTCGCGTATTTCGACACGGCCCGCTTGCGCTTGCTGGTCGCCTGCGGCGCGGCGGCCGGCGTGGCCGCCGCGTACGGCTCGCCCATCGCCGGCGCGCTGTTCATCGCCGAGATCGTGCTGGGCACCATGGCCATACAAAGCGTCGGGCCCTTGCTCATCGCCGCGGCCGTGTCGCACATCACCATGCGCTGGACCGGGCACTACCACCTTACCTATCCGGTCGCCGACAGCGGCACGGCGCTGAGCGTCGATCATGTCCTGCCGTTCGTGGCGCTCGGCCTGGTGTCGGGCGCTGTGGCGCCGCAGTTCCTCCGGCTGCTCGATCTGGCCCGCAAGGGATTTCGCGGCTTGAACCTGCCGCTGTCGCTGCGGCTTGGCCTGGGCGGCCTGTTCCTGGGCGTCCTGCTGGTGTTCATGCCGACGATGGCCGGCAATGGCTACAGCGTCATCGTGTCGCTGTTGCACGATCCGTGGGCCTGGCAGGCCATTGCCTTGGTGCTGGTGTGCAAGGTGGCCGCCACCATGTTCACCGTGGGTTCCGGCGCCGTGGGCGGTGTGTTCACGCCCACCATTTTCGTGGGGGCGGCGTTCGGCTCCTTGTTCGGCCAGGCCGTACTGCTGATCTGGCCGGGGCTGGCGATTTCCCCTCATCTGTTCACCCTGGTGGGCATGGGGGCCTTCCTGGGCGCGGCGACGGGCGCGCCGCTCATGGCCATACTCATGATTTTCGAGATGACGCTCAGCTACCAGGTCGTCGTTCCGCTGATGCTGGCTTGCGTGCTGGCCTATTTCATGTCGCGCACCATCGCCGAGGTGGCCATGTACAACGTGACGCTGGCGCGCGAACGCGACATCGTCCTGCGTCGGCGCCTGCGCAATACGCAGTTGGCCGAGCTGGTGCGGCCGGCCCAGACTGTCATACAAACCACGGCGCCGCTCAAGGAGGCCGCGCGGATGTTCCTGGAGTATCCCGTCAAGTATCTCTACGTGGTGAACGAGCGCAATGTCTTTCAGGGCGTGATCGCCCAGCAGGATCTGACCAGCATGCTGCTGGTGCAGGGCGACGTGCACGAAAAAAAGGCCGGCGACGTCCTGCGGCTGGATTTCGTGAAGCCCCTGCATCCGGATATGGGCCTGGACGAGGCCCAGGATCAGTTCATCAATTTTCAGGGCGAGCGCCTGCCGGTCGTCAGCCGCGGCGACGAGCCGGTGCTGCTGGGGGTGGTCTACAAATCGTCGTTGCTGGAAAAATATTCGGCGCTCAAGAAGTCGCTGGATCAAAGCGGCGAAGCCCTGCTTGATACTTCCTCCAGAAAATCCTAGGATTGATCTTTGGCCGTTTCCGGCGCGCCCGGCTTTTGGAAGCCGGCGGGTTCAAAGTTAGTCGTATTTATGCATTTGCTTTTTCACTCCATATGTTTTTGCGCGGCCGCAGGTCTGGCCGGCGGCGCGGCGCAGGCGCAGTCTTATGCCGCGCTGGCGGGGATGGATCAGGATATTTCCGTCAGTTCCGCCTTGCAGGAACTCGCGCCGGCCCAGCCGCACGCCGTCACCCAGATCAGCATCGACCCGCCGGAGCCTTTGCCCGAGCCCCTGCCTTTCGATGGCACGGGCGAAATCGATGCTCCGGGCACCGGCAATTCCATGTTGCCGCCGCCCGAGGCCATTCTGCAGATCGATCCCGCGTATTCGCGCAACTTGTCGTCGTCCGCATTGCGGGCTGGCGCCGGCAAGACGGGCATTCGGCCGCAGGCTGCCGGCACGTCCAGGCAAGTATCGGTCATGGGCGCCGGCAAGACGGACACCTGGACGCTGGGCACCGACAACTGGCGATATTCGCGTTCCGACGGCACGAACCTGGTGCTGGGCAATGACTGGTCCAACGGCTCGGTGCTGGACGACAAGGCCCGTCTGGGAGGTGTCGCGCTCACGCAATCCAGCCTGGGCGGCGCCAAAGAGGGCAGTTG
>JBEBXF010000315.1:0-4283 GCA_040391725.1 Eoetvoesiella caeni
AAAAGAGGATCTCGAGGATCCCCAAACCCTATACGCTCTTTGTCAAGAAGCTCTTAATTTGCCGTTGGCAATGCAAATTCCGCGCCCTTCGCAATGCTTTGCGGCCATCGCTGCATAATCGATTTTTGGCGAGTGTAAAAGCGGACGCCTTCTTCACCGTATGCGTGCGTATCTCCGAACAAACTTTTCTTCCAGCCGCCGAAACCATGCCAGGCCATGGGGACGGGAATGGGAACGTTTACCCCCACCATGCCCACTTCAATGCGGCGAGCGAATGCACGCGCCACATTGCCATCGCTGGTGAAGCAAGACACCCCGTTTCCAAACTCGTGGGCGTTCACCAATGCCACCGCTTCCGCGAAGTCCTTGACGCGGACGCAGGCAAGAACCGGGCCGAAAATTTCTTCTTTGTAGATACGCATTTCAGGCGTTACATGGTCGAATAAGGTGCCCCCGATAAAGTAACCTTCTTCGTGGCCCGGAGAGCGGTAACCCCTGCCGTCCAAAACCAGACTCGCGCCTTCCTGGATGCCTGTTGCAATATAGCCTTCGATCCGTTCAAGAGCTTGCCTGGTGACGATCGGGCCCATTTCGGCTTGCAAGTCCATGCCATCCGTGATTTTGAGATTGCGTGCGCGTTCGGTCACTCGCGATACGACCTCGTCGGCGATATCTCCCACCAATACGGCAACGGACGTTGCCATGCAGCGTTCACCGGCAGACCCGTATGCAGCGCCGATCAAGGCGTCCACGGTACGATCGATATCCGCGTCCGGCATCACGATCATATGGTTCTTGGCTCCGCCGAGCGCCTGGACGCGCTTTCCAAAGTGGGCGCCGCGCTCATAGATGTAATGAGCGATAGGGGTGGACCCGACAAAGCTGACCGCCTTGACATCAGGATGTTCAAGCAATGCGTCGACCACAATTTTATCGCCCTGGACAACGTTGAGCACTCCGTCTGGCAAACCCGCTTTCTTGAATAGGTCAGCCATGAACAATGATGCGCTTGGGTCGCGTTCGCTGGGCTTGAGGATAAAAGTATTGCCTGCTGCAATGGCGACAGGAAACATCCAGCAAGGAACCATGCACGGAAAATTAAAGGGCGTAATGCCCGCAACGACGCCGAGAGGTTGCCGCATTGTCCAGTTGTCCATCCCGGTCGATACTTGATCCGTATAGTCGCCCTTTAAAAGTTGGGGAATTCCACAAGCGAATTCAAGGATATCGATGCCGCGTGCGACTTCGCCGAGGGCATCAGTAAAAACCTTGCCGTGCTCGGCTGTGATGATCGCAGCCAACTCTTTGCTGTGCTCATTCATCAAGTCGAGGAATCGATTGATGATGCGGGCGCGGCGGATCGGCGGTGTGTCGGCCCATGCGGGAAAAGCGCTCTTGGCAGACTGCACGGCACTTTCAACATCCGCGACGGTTCCTAAAACCAGTTGCCTTGCAACCTTTCCCTTTGCTGGATTGAAAATATTTCCGAACGCGGATCCGGATCCCTCTGTCCTTTCACCATGGATAAAGTGAAGCACTGGATCGCTGCTGGTAAATGCGGGAGTGTCGTTCATATCTGAATTTCCTTTTTGGAGTCGTGTGATATGAAAGAATTTTAGGCATCGGCTACGCTAACAACAATGCATATACAATACAAACAAAGTTTATTTTTTTAAACAATCAGAATGAACATCAAGAATATCGACACCTTATGGCCCCATCTATACTCGCTCGTGGTCGTGGAGGCGACTGGGAGTTACACTGCCGCCGCGACCCGATTAGGGTTAAGCAAAGGAGCAATCAGCCAGCGGATCGCGGAGCTTGAGCGTGCGTCGGGGATTACGCTTGTTCAGCGGACTACCCGCAGCATGAGATTGACCGAGGCAGGGAGGCTTCTGGTCGACTCGATAAGGGGCTCGTACCAGGAGATTGAGCGCAGCTTTGCGGGTGTCCGCGATTTGGCGGGCTCATCGCAGGGGTTGGTTCGGGTTACGGCGCCGGTGGCGCTTGGCCGCCAGCAAATCGTGCCGCGTATGCCCGAGTTTTTCAGCGCTCATCCGCTGATCCGCATCGAGCTGGAGCTGTCCGATCGGCTGGTCTCTTTGGCCCAGGAAGGTTTCGATCTGGCGATCAGGCATTCGTCCTCCGCACCCGATACCCACGTGGCATGGACTCTATGCCGGACGGAGACGGTGTTGGTCGCCTCAGGCGGATATCTGGAAAAGCGTGGGATTCCAAAAACTCCTGAAGACCTCTCTGATCACGACTGCCTGTATTACTTCCGGCGGGGGGAACAACCGACCTGGAGCTTTGAGGCCAGAAGGGGCGGTAAAGTTCGCCGTAGCGTGCCGGTAAGCGGCCCATTTGCCGCGAACAATAGTGAAGCGTTGAGAGGCGCCGCGCTGGATGGTCTAGGGATTGCGCTGCTTCCGGATTTCAGCGCCGCCAAGGACTTGAAAGCTAGAAAGCTTGTGCAGGTGCTTCCTCGGTGGAGGGCCGCAGGGGTCTTTGGCGACTCTTTATATGCCATCCGCCCCTACAGTCCTTATGTTCCTCGTGCGATACGGCTGTTTGTTGATTTCTTGCGGGCAGAACTCAAGCAAGGCTTTTCGATTTAGCGGCGAGGCTACGCTTTTACTAAGCTGCGATGGGTTTTTGCATTCCGCCCAATTCTACGAGGCACTGATCCGGTTCTCCACGTCGAGCGCTGGCACACGCGCGAATTCCGACATATTGGTGGTAGCCAGCACAAGGCCTTTACTACGGCCGTGTCCGGCGATTGCGTGCCATCCACGTGACTCAGGTCAAACCCCCGTACCTTCCAGCGTTTGCAGATTGAGGCGCGAGATGATTCGGCGCGCCCGATTGGCGCCGACGTCGACGTGAATGTCCACGCCGGGCGGGTTATCGAAGCGCAGCATATTCTGGTATTGCGCCTCGATAATCACCTTGTCCTCGGCAAAGGTGTTCTTGGTCTGCTCGTAGACGGTGGGGAAGTTGTCGTCGCAATCGGGGTGCGAGTTCGAGGCAATGGTCCAGAAGTAGTGCGAGGTGGTCTCGGTTTCGGGCGTAATGCCGTGGAATCCGCGCATATGGAAGCCGCCGCGTTCAGGGTTGGCCAGGTCTTCGGCGCCGGCGTCGGTGGCGCCGGTCCAGATGGCCAGGTACGAGAGGTTGAACTCGATTTCCTGCCAGCGGTCGATCAGGCCTTTATAGGGCCAGGCGGCCGTATATGTGGGAGGGGGCGTTGAGTCTTTCATCCAGCGTACGACGCGCACGGTGTCGCCGTCGCCTTCCACACGGGTGGGAGCGTTCATGTGCAGCCTGGCGTTACCGCCTATGGTTTTCAGGTGCACGTAGCCCAGATGGCTGAGGTCCAGCAGATTGTCGTGGATGAGCTGATAGGGGGCTTCGTAGTGGAACAGGCCGCCCTTGAACTGGTACTTGGGGTTGTCGTGCACGGCGTATTCGGGCGGTTCACAGGTGGGGGTTGTATCGTCGGTCTGGCCTATCCAGATCCAGACGATCTGGTTACGCTCCTTGACGGTATAGGGTTTTACGAAAGCCTTGGCTGGTACTTTCTCCTGGCCGGGGATTTCCAGGCATTTGCCGTCGGCGCCGAACAGCAGGCCGTGGTAGCCGCAACGGATTCCGGTGGCTTCCAGCGTGCCGTAGGACAACGGTAATTGCCGGTGGCAGCATCGGTCTTCCAGTGCGGCAACTTCGCCGGAAGGCGTGCGGAACAGCACCACGGGCTGGCCCAACAGGGTGCGGGCGATGGGCTTGTCCTGAAGTTCGCCGGACAGGGCGGCGACATACCATTGGTTGCGTGGAAACATGATGGGCTCCTCGATATAGCGGTAGCGCTATCCTAGGCGTTCAGATATATTAGTCAATTAGATAAATCTAATAGTCTGTATTCAAATTATGGATTTAAAAGATCTGAAGGATCTCGACTTCAAGCTGCTGGCCGTGTTCGATGCGGTGTTCGAGACGCAAAGCGTGACGCTGGCGGGCAAGCAAATAGGGCTTAGCCAGCCGGCCATGAGCTATTCGCTGACCCGGCTGCGCGCCGTGTTTGGCGACCCATTGTTCATCCGGGTCGACAACACCATGCAGCCCACCCCGCGTGCCGTGGCGTTGATGCCTTCGGTCAGGCGCATCATGCAGGTACTGCAGGGGGAGTTGCTGGGCGGGCAGGGTTTTGATCCCTCAACGTCGGTCCGCCGATTCGAACTGTGCATGTCCGATATTGGCGAACTGTATTTCCTGCCGGGCCTGGC
>JBEBXF010000316.1:0-4249 GCA_040391725.1 Eoetvoesiella caeni
TGCAGCTGCTGCGTCCGGGCGAACACACCAAGGCCCACCGCCACACCGGCAGCTTCCTGTACCAGGTCGCCAAGGGCAAGGGGTACTCCATTATCAATGGCCAGCGCTTCGACTGGCAGGAACACGACATTTTCTGCGTGCCTTCTTGGATGTTCCATGAACACGCCAACGCCAGCCAAAGCGAAGACGCCTGCCTGTTCTGCTTCAACGACATGCCCGTCATGAATTCCCTGGGCATCTACCGCGAAGAAGCGCTTGCCGAAAACGGCGGCCATCAAAAAGTCTAGCCGCAAACCTTCGCACCGTCGGCGCGGCCACACCGCCACGCCGGGTGCTCGCTGTTTCGCCGACTTCCGGCCGATCCACGCTACAGCCGGCCGAAAGCGCACCAACAACCTGTATTTCAATCCGGGCGCAGTCCATAGCCCACAAGCATTCAAAACAAAGGAAGAACTCATGCGTTTAGTCACATACCGCGCCAATGTCCTGGAAGCCGCCCGCCTGGGCGCTCTGGTCGATAACATGGTGGTCGACCTGGAACACCTTGGCGCCCTCAACGGCGTCGACCTGCCCGGCGACATGCTGGACTTCATCGACCAAGGCCCAAGCGCCGTCAAGACGGCCACCATGCTGCTGGAGCAGAACCGCGCCAACTGGCCCGTGGGCACGGCGGTTCCCGTGCAAAACGTCAAGCTTCTGGCGCCTATTCCCCGTCCTCGCAAGAATATTTTCGGCATCGGCCTGAACTACGTGGAACACGTCGCAGAATCCAGCCGCTCGCTGGACACCTCGGCCGACCTGCCCAAGCAGCCCATCATCTTCACCAAGCCGCCCACCACCGTCATCGGCCCGGGCGACGCCGTGCAGCACAATGCCAAGCTCACCCAGCAGCTCGACTGGGAAGTGGAACTGGCCGCCATCATCGGCACGCAAGCCACGCGCATCGAGGAAAAAGACGCGCTGTCGCACGTATTCGGCTACAGCATCACGGTGGACATCAGCGCCCGCGATTGCCGCCGCGCCGGCCAATGGGTGTATTCCAAAGGCATGGACACCTACGCCCCCCTGGGGCCGTGCATCGTCACCGCCGACGAAATCCCCGACCCGCAAACCCTGGATCTATGGCTGACCGTCAACGGCGAAATCAAGCAAAAATCCAACACCAAGTTCATGCTGTTCAATGTGGCGCACCTCATCACCGACATCAGCGCCGGCATGACGCTGGAGCCCGGCGACATCATCGCCACGGGCACGCCTTCGGGCGTCGGCGCGGGCCGCACGCCGCAGGAATGGCTGTGGCCGGGCGACGTCATCGAAGCCCATATCCAGGGCATCGGCAGCCTGCGCAATCCGGTCGTCGCCATCTAACCGCATTGCAGCCACTGCCGAACCCGTCAATCACGCAAGGATAGCCATGCTCAACCTTCCCAACGTCAAGGTCGCAGCCGTTCAGGCAGCGCCGGTTTTCCTGGATACCCAGGCAACCATCGACAAAGCCTGCGCGCTTATCGAACAAGCCGCGCAGAACGGCGCGTCGCTCGTCGCCTTTCCCGAGGTCTTCGTCGCCGGCTACCCCTACTGGAACTGGATCATGACGCCCGTGGAAGGCAGCCCATGGTTCGACAAGCTGTGCCGCAGCGCCATCGAGATCCCGGGGCCTGAAATCCACCAGGTTGCTCAAGCCGCCAAGCGGCACGGCGTGCACGTCGTCATCGGCGTGAACGAACGCAACAAGAACGGCATCGGTACGCTGTACAACACGCTGGTCTTCATCGGGCCGGACGGCAAGCTGCTGGGCCGGCACCGCAAGCTCATCCCCACCTGGGCCGAGAAACTCACCTGGGCCAATGGCGACGGCGCCTCGCTGCGGGTGTACGACACCGCCATCGGCAAGCTGGGCGGGCTGGCCTGCGGTGAAAACACCAACACGCTGGCGCGCTTCAGCCTGCTGGCCCAGGGCGAACTGCTGCATGTGGCCAGCTATATTTCCCTGCCGGTGGCGCCCCCCGACTACGACATGGCCGAGGCCATCAAGGTGCGCGCCATGGCCCACTCGTTCGAGGGCAAGGTGTACACCGTGGTGTCGTGCTCGACCATCTCGGATGAAATCATCGCTGCGTTCACGCCCAGCATTCCCAATGCCGAGCAGCTGCTGCGGCGCAAGAACAGCGCCTTCTCGGGCGTCATCGGCCCGGACGGTCGCCTGATCGGAGAACCGCTCATCGACCAGGAAGGCATCGTCTACGCGGACGTCGACCTGGGCAAGTGCATTCAGCCGCGCCAAATGCACGACATCGTGGGGCATTACAATCGCTTCGATATTTTCGACCTGCGCGTCAACCGGCGCACTCAGCAGTCGGCGTCGTTCTCGGACCAGTCCGACAATGCATCGCTGGACTACGATGAGGAATCCGCCACCCGGGCGCAGGCGTTCGACAACCTTGCCAATACCGCAAAATGATACTTCCCGCCGCCAATGCATCCGCCGCCCCGGAAAAAGCGCCAACCCTGGCGGAACAAGCCTATCAGGGCCTGAAGCGCGACATCATGTCCGGCGAGCTGGCTCCCGGCCAGGCGTTGCGGCTCGAGTTCCTGAAGCAGAAGTATCAGCTCAGCTTTTCACCGCTGCGCGAGGCGCTCAACCGACTGCAAAGCGAACGCCTGGTCGATGCTTTCGCGCTCAAGGGCTTTCGGGTTTCGCCGCTTTCGATCAAGGAGATGCGGGACTCCATCGACACCCGCATCTTCGTGGATTGCGAAGCGCTTAAGCGTTCCATCGAGCGCGCGTCGGACGAGTGGGAAACACAGATCGTGGCAGCGCTGCATGCGCTGGATATCGCCACGCAACGCCGCAACGGCGGGCCGGCGGAAGAAGCGCAATACGACATGCTCGAGCAGCGCCATCTGGCTTTGCACCAGGCGCTGGTGTCGGCATGCGATTCGCGCTGGCTGCTGGATTTCTCGGCACGGCTGTACGTGCAAACCGAACGCTATCGGCGCCCGATGCTGGTGAACACGGCAGGCTATGGGGCGCAGCGGGATGTTTCGAACGAGCACGAGCAGATCGTGGCGGCAACGTTAAAACGGGACGTGGCTGCGGCGACATCCCTGCTGGCGGCGCATTACGAGAAGACGGCAACCCTGATCGAGAGTTCGCTGACCGAGGCGTGACAGACGCCGCCGCGCTATCGTTTCTCAGAGGTTTGTTTATTGGTCGCTCGATTACAGGCTTGCGCTTTGGGTAGCAGGCTGTACTCTTGGCCATCGCTATCCTGGCCTCTGCATCGGTTCTCAACATATATGGGTCTTTGGCGTTTCTGGGTTTTTGACACGCCTGAGTTTTTGACACGCGGTCGGTGGGGAAGCTGTGCCACGCCGGCCCTCGTGGCCGGTTCGGCGCCCTGCGCGCCGAACACCGCGTCGTCCCGCTCGTCCGCCCCTCCGGGCTCCCTTCGCGGGCGCCTCGCTCGGCCCCGCAAGGGCCATCGCAGCACAGCTTCCCCACCACCCGCTGCAATATCGTTGTGCGTCCCATTGCCGGGACGCTTGGCGTGCTTGGCGTTTTGGCGTACCACTGACCAAAAATTGAAAGACCTCACGCGCCCGCCCGGCGCGGCCCGCCTGCCGGGCCGCTTGGGCATTGGAGCCATGCAAAGCCAGCATCCCTGCTGCGAGTGGACATATCTATATCTATGCAATGTCCTTTATGCATAGAGCATCGCCATGTATAGAACAGGATCGCAACGTATAGCCAACACACCCCAGTCACCGCCAAAACACTGATGCACTATCAAGCCATCGCTGCGTTCCAGGCCAGCATCCAAGCAGTATTCCTGCTCAAATTTCCCATATTTTCCGAGCTTTTCCATAAGTTCGGCCAGGCATTACGCCCACGCTTCTAAAGCAAGCCAAAGGCGAAGGCAGGCCCGCAGGGGGCCTGCCGGGAGCCGGGCGCAGCGATGCCTTCTTTGGTCAGCCGAAAGCCGACAACGTGATCGCACAAACACAAAAACCAGTGGCATCAAAACACCGGCCGACGGACATCAGCAACGTCGCAAACCCATCAAGTGCAGTGGTGTCGGGGCTGGGCTTCGATTTTCCGACTTTCGGGGCTGAGCGAGCCGGAAGCGAAGGGAGCGCGAAGGCGCGGACGAGCGAGGCGATGCGGTGTTCGGCGCGCGGGGCGCCGAACCAGCCACGAGGAGGAAAATCGAAGCCCGGCCCCGGCGCCACGGATCAAGAACGCTCA
>JBEBXF010000317.1:0-4236 GCA_040391725.1 Eoetvoesiella caeni
TGCGCATGAGCCGCGAGGAAATCGGCAATTACCTGGGCCTGACCCTGGAAACCGTAAGCCGCCTGTTTTCGCGGTTCGCCCGCGAAAACCTGCTGCGCGTGCAGCAGCGCGAAGTCCAGTTGCTCGACATGCCGGCCCTGCGGGAACTGGCGGGCACCGATTGCGGCTAGGGCCGTCCGGCGCCACGCTTTCAATCCTCGAAGTCGTCCGCGGGCCTGGGCCCGGAAGGCGGCGCCATGAACAGGCTCAATGCGCTGGACAGCGCGGCCATCAGCCAGAAAAAGAAGAATCCGCAGGCGTAAGCCGCCTGGCGGCCGATCTGCACGGTGCCGAACAGCACCAGATCGAGCGGATCGATCATGGCGAAGACCGTTGCGCTGGTTGCCGCTCCGATCAGGAACGAAGGCCAAAGTATCCACATCAAGGCATGCCGCTTCATCCGTGTTTCCTCCTGTTCGTCTCGTTCATTGCGGCCGCCGCGGGGACGGAGCCACCGCCGCATGGGCCGGCGGCGCGGCAATGATATGCTCGACTTTCAGCCCTCTTTTCACTGCGCCGTCGGTCAACGGCTGATCGCCAAAATACTGGACGGCCAGCACAATGGTGACAATACAGCCCACGATGGTGACGGCGGGGCCGGCGATCAGCAGCCATGGCCATAATTCGCGCCACCATGGGCGGGAAGCTTCAAGGGAAGGCATTGGCATTATCTCCATTAAATCCTGCGAAACACGACAAGCCCTGATCACCGAGGCACGAAAAAGCTGGATTTCTCGGTCACCACGACTTCCTTGCCCTCCGGGGAACGGGCAACGGCCAGCATGTTGATTTCGTGCAATCCAGGAGTCACGTCGGCGGTCGGAGCCCGCACCAGAACCGGAACCAGGCGATTGGACGAGCCCTCGACATGCACATGGTCGTCGCCGCGATCGGCCGTCACGATGGACAACTCGGAAAGCCCGCTGACGCTCAGCTTGAGTTCCAGGGGGCTTTCGCCGGTGTTGATGATTTGCAGGCGGTACACGTTTTCGATGAGCCCTCCCGCCACCTCGCGCCCCAGCGCGCCACGGTCGCGAATGACATCCACGCGCAAAGTCGTGCGCAGGGCCAGCGACACCACGAAGCCGACCACAATCAGCCCCAGCAGCGTTATGTAGGCCAGCACGCGCGGACGCAGCAGGCGCTTGCGCGCCTGGCTTTGCGTAAGGCGGTCGACAATGGCCCGGCCCGAGGTATAGCGTATGAGCCCCTTGTCGTAGTGCATTTTCTCCATGACCTGATCGCAGGCATCCACGCACGCCCCGCAGCCTATGCACATATACTGCAGGCCGTCGCGGATGTCGATGCCGGTGGGGCAAACCTGCACGCACAGGCTGCAGTCCACGCAATCGCCCATGCCGGCCTCTTTATGGTCGACGCGCCGCGAACGCCCGCCGCGCGGTTCGCCGCGCACATGGTCGTAGGTGACCACGAAGGTATCGTCGTCGACCATGACGCTTTGAAAGCGCGCGTACGGGCACATGTACTTGCAAACCGCCTCGCGCATGAAGCCGGCATTGCCCCATGTGGCAAAGGCGTAGAACAGCATCCAGAACCACTGCCAGGGCCCCAGCGACATCGCCAGCAGGCCGGCGCCCAGTTCGCGGATGGGAGAAAAATACCCAATGAACGTAAAGCCGGTCCACAAGGCGATTGCTATCCAGACGGAATGCTTGGCGGCCTTGAGGCGCAGCTTGCGCCAGTCCCAGGACTGTTCGTCCAGGCGGATGCGCGCCAGGCGGTCGCCTTCGATCTTGCGTTCGACCCACATGAAGATTTCGGTGTACACCGTTTGGGGACAGGCATATCCGCAAAACAGGCGCCCGGCCATGGCGGTGAACAGGAACAGCGAAAACGCGGAAACCACCAGCAGGACCGCCAGGTAGACGACATCCTGCGGCCACAGCACCATACCGAACAGATAGAACTTGCGCGCCCCCAGATCGAACAGCACGGCTTGCCGCCCGCTCCATTGCAGCCAGGGCAGGCCGTAGAAAATGATCTGGGTGACATACACCATGACAATGCGCCATCGAGCGAATATTCCCGAGACCGAGCGCGGGTATATTTTGCTGCGCACATCCGCCAGAGCCACCTCGACCTGGGGCGAGGCGCCGCCCGCGGCGCGCTTCGCCACCTTCGGCGGCTGCCAAGCCGGCGCCGGCGTGGCAGCCGTGCCGTCAGGGTCGCTGTGAAATTCGCTGCTCATGATGCTTGTCGCTCCGTTGATCTAGTCGACCGATGCCGCGCCGCCCTGATTGGAGAGCCCCCAGACCCACGCCGCCAGCATGCGGATCTGGTCGGCGGTCAGTCGCCCTTCCTGGGCCGGCATCTCGTTGCTGCGGCCATTCAGTATGGTTTCGACGATGGTGGCCTCGGAACTGCCGTAAAGCCACACGTTATCGGTCAGGTTGGGCGCCCCCAGCGCTGTATTGCCCTTGCCCTCGGCGCCATGGCATGCAACGCAATACGTCTCGAAGCCGCGCTTGCCCGGCACGGCGCGCAAGGGGTCGCTGGCCAGCCCCGACAACGACCGCACGTACTGCGCAATGGCGGCCGCCTCGTCCGGCTTGATCTGCGAACTCCACGCAGGCATGACGCCATGGCGGCCCTTGGTGATGGTTTGCAGAATCTGCTCGGGCGAGCCGCCGTACAGCCAGTCGGTATCGGTCAGGTTGGGAAAGCCCGGCCCGCCGGCGGCATCCGAGCCGTGGCACTGGGCGCAATTGTTCAGGAACAGGCGCTGCCCGATTTCACGCGCCTCCGGATCGTGGGCGATCTGGGGAACGGACATGCCGGCATAGCGCTCGTACAGCGGCTTGATCTTGTCGTTGAGCTCGATTTGCGCCTGCTTGACCGCCTTGGCGCTGCTGTAGTCCAGCGTGCCGGCGTACTTGCCAAGCCCCGGATACAGCACCAGGTAGCCCAACGCAAAAATGCACAGGCCGACATAGAAAACCGTCCACCAGCGCGGCACGGGATTGTTCAGTTCGGACAGGCTGCCGTCCCAGACATGCCCTGTGTTCTCGGTTTGCTCGACCTTTTTCTTGAGCCAGGCCCGCTGGGTGTAGATGAGCCACAAACAGAAGGCCACGCCGCCCAGGGCGATGGCGGCGATGTAGTAGCTCCAAAAGCCGCTCACAAAATCACTCATGAGTATTCTCCCGCTTCGTATCCTCGATGTCGTGGGCATCGGTTGATGCATTGACCGGCTCTTCGTCCGGCAAGGCGAACGGCAGCATGGACGCATCGGCGTTGGCCTTGGCCCGCCCGCGCGAATACGCCCACCAGATGATCCCGATGAACGTGATCAGCGCGATGCCTGTAACGATGCCATTGAGTATGCCCATTGCTAGCGCCTCCCCTCGGCCACGGCCTGCTCGGCCGCGGCCCGCGTGGCGACGCCCAGGCTTTGCAGGTAGGCCACCAAGGCGTCTTCCTCGGTCTTGCCCACCAGTTGCTCGGGAGCCTTGGCGATTTCCTCGTCGGTATACGGCACGCCGACGGCGCGCAGCGCCTTCATGCGGTCCTGGACATTGCTGCCTTCAACCGTATTGCGCTGCAGCCATGGATAGGCCGGCATATTCGACTCTTTCACCACGTCGCGCGGGTTGCGCAAATGCACGCGGTGCCAATCGTCGGAATAGCGTTTCCCCACACGGGCGAGATCGGGGCCGGTACGCTTGGAGCCCCACAGGAAGGGGTGGTCGTAGACGAATTCGCCCGCCAGCGAGTACGGACCGTAGCGCTGCACTTCGGACTGCAGCATGCGGATCTGCTGCGAATGGCAGCCGACGCAGCCTTCGCGGATGTACAGGTCGCGGCCTATCAATTGCAGGGAGTCGTAAGGCTTGGCGCCCGCCACCGGCGTGGTGGTCGAGTGCTGGAAAAACAGCGGCACGATTTGCGCCAGGCCCGCGAACAGAATGACCACGATGCTGAAGATGATCAGCAGCCCGACGTTGGTTTCGAGCGTTTCGTGGCTGAATCTTTTTTTGTTTTGGCTGGACATGAACCTTCTCCCTCAAGCCGATGCCGAAGCGGTTGCCGGCGCCGCAGCCGATGCCGGGCCGACCAGCGCCGGATCGGTGCTGTCCGGGTTGTACAGGTAGATGACGGGATTCACCTTGGGCTGGCCCTTCATGGTCTTCCAGGTATTCCAGGCCATCAGGCACATGCCGCCCAGGAAGAACAGCC
>JBEBXF010000318.1:0-4216 GCA_040391725.1 Eoetvoesiella caeni
GAAAACCATCACCGACGGCGAGTTCCGCCGCACCTATTTTCACGTCGATTTCCTGAAACAGATCGGCGGCGTGCAAAGCGACGAGCCCTTCACCATCGAAAAGCCCGACGGCACGCTGGAATTGGCGCCGCCCACCATCCGCGTCATCGACAAGGTCAAGCACGTCAAGGACATTCAATTTGCGGATTTCAACTACCTGAAAAGCCAGGTGTCCGCGGGCCATACGCCCAAGGTGGCGATTCCTTCGCCCACCATGCTGCACTTCCGAGGCGGGCGCGCCGGCATCAGCCGCGAAGCCTACCCGGAACTGGATCCCGACTTTTATCAGGACGTGGCCAACGCCTACGGCGACGAGCTGCGTTCGCTGGCCGCGGCCGGCTGCACCTACGTGCAGATGGACGACACCAACCTGGCCTACCTGTGCGACGAAAAAATGCGCGCGGCCGCCCGCGCCCGTGGCGACGATCCCAACGAATTGCCATTGCGCTATGCCCGTTTCATCAATCTGGTGGTCGCGCAAAAGCCCGAAGGCATGACGCTGGGCATGCACTTGTGCCGAGGCAACTTCAAGAGTACGCACGCGGCTTCCGGCAATTACGAACCGGTGGCCGAAGCCCTGTTGTCCGAAATGAAACTGGATACCTACTTCCTGGAATACGACGACGATCGCAGCGGCGATTTCCGCCCCTTGCGCTTTGTGCCCAAGGGCAAGCTGGTCGTGTTGGGCCTGGTGACCACCAAGGTCGGAACCATGGAGTCCAAGGACGAACTGAAGCGCCGCATCGACGAAGCCGCCCAATACGTGCCGTTGGAGCAACTGGCGTTGTCGCCGCAATGCGGCTTCTCCAGCACCGTGCACGGCAACACCATTGCCGTCGAAGATCAGCGCAACAAACTGCGCCTGGTCATCGAAACCGCCCAGGAAGTCTGGGGCACCATCTAAAGGGGATATACCGCTCCCTTCCCGTCTTGCGCCAATCCTCCCGCGCAAGGCGGGGGCCAAACGGAACCGGGCTGCCCAGGCCATCGCCCGAAAGCCGCTTCCCTGCGCTTCCTCTCCCCGATACTCTCGCCTCTCATCCCATCCCGGGACGGCAAGCGCTTCATCCCTGGCATTGACTTTCAACAGCGTTTTTCCGCCAGCGGAAACCACGCCACGCGCTTGTGCCTACGCCGACTTGCACGTTTATAAGCCCGAATAAAAGGCAAAAAAAACGCTTTATTAGCGCTTTTTGATTTTCATGACCAGTTACATTTAAGGGAACCATGCATTTCTTGGTCAGTAAACGGAACTACCATGAGCTACGAAACAAACCAAAGCATATTGTCGGCGATCCGCGAGGTCGAACGCTGGGTCGACAACGAAGGCCTGCCCCCGAAGCCGGTCGCCATTGCTCAGGAAATCGTGCGCATCGGCAAGAACTCGGGCGGCACCAAGCAGCGCGCGCTATTGGCCGCCTTTGGTTTGCTGGCCGGCGGCCTGGAAGTCAACCCTCATAATATTGCCTGGCTGATCCAGGATGGCTATGTTGGCTACCCCATGACGCCGACATTTGAAATTTAAAACGATTACGCCAAAAATCGCGGCATGAAACCGGCGCCGCGCTCATGAAACCTCAAAGCATCGCAACCCCTGAACAGAAAATACGCAAATACACTGTTCAGCTGATTTGCGCCCCCTCCCCAAACACTAGCGTTTCGCCGTGCCGCACGACGGCCCCGGCGGGATGACCGCCCAGTCGATTTCTATGACGCGGCTGCCAGGCGACGACCAGGGCAGGCTTGCCTTGCCGCGCCACGGCGCGCTTTCGTAAAGCTTGAGCAGTGCGGGCGCGGGATCCCCCCGCGTGGTTCTGCTGTAGGCCACCAGCGCGCCGCAGTCCAGGGCCGTGGCCGGATTCAACCAAGGCGACTCGAAATAATCGGCATCGATGAATACCCGTGCGCCCGAGCCGGCATGCACCGCGATATTGCCCCCCAGCCAGGTATCGGAAACCACAAGCCGCAGGGGCTGCTGCGGCACATGCTGGCGCCACACTTTTTGCATTTGCGCGGAAATCAGCGCGCCCGGAAACGTGGAACGCGCCGAGCGCCCGGAATAATAGGCCAGCGGCCCACGCGCTACCGCATAGCCGACCGCCATCAGCACATGCACGGCGATCACCAGGATGACCGTGCGCCGCAGATTGAGGCGCTCGCTGCCAAACAGCCACCACAGCGCGAAATAGCCGTACAGGATGAAGAACGTGGTGCCCCACGATGCTTCCAGCCGTGTGCCCAGCAAGGCCGACACCAGCACCGTCAAGACGAAAGGCCCCAGACCAATCCACAGCAGAACGGTCGTATGCGGAAAGATCGTGGGCGTAGGCCGCCGCCGACGGCTTGAATGAAAACCCTGGCGTGTTTTGCGCGATGGCTCGCCCCGCCTGCGCCGAGCGCCCGCCAGTGGAAGCCGCACGCACGGTGCCATCCGGGGCCACGACGCCCAGCTTGCCCTGGCCTGTCCCGCCCCCGGCCTTGCGGGCCACCTTGGCAGTCCAGAACCACAGTGCCAGCCACACCACCACCATGGGACTCAGACGTCCAAACTGATCCAGCACGAAGTCCAGAATATCTTTCCAGGCCCCCTGGGAAGTGGTGGTATCGATCGACCGGTCGGCATACATCAGCGGGGCGAAATGATGATCGGCCAGCCAATATAGATGGGGCGACACGACGACCAGATACGCCACCAGCGCAAAGACCAGGCCCTTGAGCGTTTGGCCCTGGCGCAAATGCCCCTGCCGCAGCATGAAGAAAAAAAACACCGCAAACTGAATCATGGCGCTGTATTTGGTCATGGTGGCCAGAGCCGCGACCACGCCCAGCCAGATCCAGTACGCGGGCTTCTGATACCGCAGGGCTTTATAGAACAGCCAGGTGGCCGCCGCGATGGACCAAAGCTGCGCCGTATTGTGGTTGTAGATGGTGCCGCGCAGGGAAAAATACGCAATGGTGGATACCATCAGGGTGGCCATCAGGGCCCGCCTGGGCGTCGTGAACTCGCACCCCAGCCTCCAGACGAACCACAACGCCAGCGCCGAAAAAAGCTGGCCGGCAAAAAAGGTAAGCCAAACCGGCTTGCCGAACACAAAGGTCAGGCCATACAACACCCAGGAGGGGAACGGTGGATGCTTGTAGTAGCCCAGTTCGAAACTCGACGCCCAGACGAGCTCCTCCATGCCATCCAGATCCGGTGCGCGGTGGCTGACGCCGCACAGCACCGTCCACAACAGCACCATGCCCAGCAACAATAAAAAAAACCGCCATTTCAGAGCAGCGTTCGCATTATCTTTACCGGGAATACCTTGTATGCCCGCCATCTTGTTTATCATGTCTACTGTCTCGTGATTCCGGCTTTGCCGGCCTTGGCGCAAGGCACAAATACCATTTATTGGAAAACTATGGATACCGGCCGACACCAATTTTAAATTACTATTCTGGCGCAAGGCCAATGCAGGCCATTCCTCAATAAGAACTTTGCCGTCGCGGCGGCGCGAATCATCCGGAAATTTACATGAACGACCGTCAAACCACGTATTACCGTAGTTTCGTCACTTTGCTGGTTCTGGTTTCCGTGGCCTTCGCATGGCTGCTGCGGCCTTATTTCGGGGCCATTTTCTGGGGCACCGTCCTGGCCATCAGTTTTGCGCCGCTGCACAAGCGCCTGGCCGGCGCCATGGGAATCCGCCCCAATCTTGCCGCCCTGCTCACCTTGCTGCTTTGCCTGTTCATCGTCATTCTGCCCGTGACCGTGCTCACCGGATCTCTGGTCAAGGAAGGCGCCTCGCTTTACAAACGCGTGGAAAGCGGGCAATTGAACCTGGGGCTTTATTTCGAACAAATCGTCGGCGCCCTGCCGCCCTCCGTTCACCAGACCCTCGACCAACTGGGCCTTGCCGATATTTTCAGCATCCAGGAAAAACTATCGGCAGGCGCCATGCAGGGCAGCAAATTCCTCGCTACCCAAGCCGTCAACATTGGCCAGAATACCTTCGAGTTCCTCATCAGCTTCGGCATCATGCTGTACCTGCTGTTTTTCCTGCTGCGCGACGGTTCGGCGCTAGGTCGCAAAATCATGGCCACCATACCGCTGGGCACCGAACAAAAGCTGCTGCTGCTGCAGAAGTTCGTCACAGTGGTGCGCGCAACGCTCAAAGGCAACATCGTCGTCGCC
>JBEBXF010000319.1:0-4207 GCA_040391725.1 Eoetvoesiella caeni
CAGGGCCAGCGGCGTCAGGCCGAATCCGGCAAGCACGTTGACCTTGCCGGTGACGAGCAGTTCCTGGGCCAGCCGTTTGGTGTTGGCCGGGTCGCCGGCGTCGTCGCGCAGCACGACCTCGACTTTCCGTCCGGCGACTTCATTGCCGTATTGCCGCAAATAAGTTTGCACGCCGGTCTCGATTTGCCGGCCGGTGGAGGCGAAGGGGCCGGTCATCGGCAGGATGAGGCCCACCTTGAAGGTGTCCTGCGCGGCAGCGGCGTTGCCGGTGGGCAGGCCGCCCAGTGCCAGCGCGGCGGCGATCGCCGTGGCTTGCAGGAATGACCGCTTTTGTTTCGAGGTCGCCGTGGCGCCGTCCTGGGCAAGCAGGCCGCGCAGGCGGCGAAGCGTGGGGGATGCTTTTTGCATGTAAGAGTCTCCTTGGTTTTATTTGTAAAAACGATTTGGGCTATTCCATGGCCTCGCGCCAGAGATCCAGCGCCTGCTGTACCGGCCGATCGGAATAGCTGAACATCACCGTGTCGCTGTCCGCCTCCAGCCGATAAGGCATCCATGACGGGCAGACGAACACGTCCTTGGGGCCGAATTCGAGAACCTGGTCGGCGATGCGGCACCGGCCTTGTCCCTCGACGACGGCGTAAATGGTGGAGTCGGTGGAGCGGTACGGGGCGCCGGCGAACCCGGCCGGCAGCAATTGCATGAACGTGCCCATGGTGGGAATGGCCCAGTCGCCCGTGATCGGGTTGGTGTATTGCAGCTTATGGCCCCAGCAGGCGTGCGGCTCATCGTGGGCCCTCAGGGTTTCGAGCGCCTCGCGGGTACGGTCGTAGGGGTACCAGAACAGCGGCGAAGTGTGGGAACTGGCCCGGTATTCGACCGGCTTCATGGTGTTGCCGAACCTGGCAAGATTGGTGTTGGCGCTTTGGCTGGTCTGCTGGAACAGGCCCTGGCCTTTCTCCATGAATTGCGCATCGAGAACCTCGACGATGGGCAGATCCAGCCCATCAAGCCAGACCATGGGCTCGCTGGAGGTATTGCCATGGTCGTGAAAGGCCCACGAGGGCGTGATGACGAAATCGCCGACGCTCATGGTGACTTTCTCGCCGTTGACGGCCGTGTACGCACCCTGCCCCTGCAGGATGAATCGCAGCGCCGACTGGGAGTGGCGGTGCACCGGGGCGATTTCGCCCGGCATGATCAACTGCAGTCCAGCGTACAGGCTGTGCGTGATACGGGTTTTGCCGCGCAGGCCAGGGTTTTCCAGTACAAGCACGCGCCGTTCCGCCTCTTGGGCGGTGATGAGGCTGCCGGCCTCCAGCAGCCACGGCCACATCTGCTGCCATTTCCATAGGTGCGGCAGGCAGGGAGTATTGGGCTTGGCGGTGATGATGCCGTGCAGCACTTCCCACAGCGGGGTCACGTTTGCGCCACCGATTTTCTCGTAGAAACCCTGGCGCTCAGACGTTGCGGTTTGATCCGTTTGCGACAACAATTCCATTTTGTCTTCCTTGGCTTTGGGGGCGGGTTTTCCCCGATTAGCATGTGAAAGCATGCGGGTTCCCGCGGATGTCGAACTCAGTCTGGGCCATTGTCCTTATGCAGGCAATAAGGTAATCTTGATAAGGCATATCGCATTTTTAAATATTCCTTTCACCAGCGGGCAATGGCGAATCTCGATGTTTCCGATCTCCTGATCCTCAAAGAGATCCACCGGACGCGCAGCGTTACCAGTTCGGTGGAGCAGGTCGGCCTTAGCCAGCCCGCCATCAGCGTGCGCCTCAGCCATTTGCGGCGCCACTTCGGCGATGCCCTGTTCGTGCGGACTTCCGAAGGGATGATGCCGACTCCCTGTCTGGAAGGGCTGCTGCCCGGAATCGACGAGGCCCTGAAGCTGCTGGTTCCCAACGAGGAGCGCCAGGCGGCTTTCGATCCGGCGGCGTCCCGCCGCACGTTCCGCCTGGGGCTGGCCAATGTCGCGCAGATGGTGCTGTTGCCGCAATTGCTGGTTCTGTTCAAGGATTGCGCGCCTCATCTCGGCATCGAATCGGCCGACCTGGATCACCAGACGGGCCGCTTGCTGGAATCGGGTGAACTGGACGTGGCGGTGGGGTTTGCCGCGGAGCTGCACACTGGGTTCTACCAGCAAAGGTTGTTCACCGAACGGTATGCCTGCATCGCCCGGCGCGATCATCCCCGGGTGCGCTCCAGGCTGACCACCGCCCAGTTCCTGTCCGAAGAGTATGTCGCGCTGGTTGCGCCCGCCACCGGCTATTCGCTGCTCGACAAAGAGCTCGACAGGCAGGGCATGTCGCGTCGGATCAAGGTGCGGGTGTCGTCGCTGCTGGGTGTGGGGCAAACCGTCGCCATGACCGATTTATTGGCGATCGTGCCGGCGCGGCTGGCCCAGACGCTGGCCATGAGCGGCCAGATACAGGCGCTGAAGATTCCGGTGCCGACTCCTTCTTACGAGGTTCGCCAATATTGGCACGAACGCTACCACCGGGAGCCCGGCAACTGCTGGCTTAGGCAGATCTTGTTCAATGCCTTTCTCGATATGCCCGGCGTCCAACCGCCGGCGATGGCCGCCCTTTGAGGCCGAATCGCCGGATTCGTGTCAATGAATTCTAGCCCGCCGGCGCTCGTGGGCACAGCGTATTCGAATTCCCAATAGCGGCAATCAACACTGCTTTATTGACGGTCGGCGTGCAAATCGCCGACGATGGCGTCACACATCTGCAAGGCTTTTCATGCCATCACGATAAAGGAGACTGTGTTGAGCATACGCGACACCATTTTGATTTCGGGAGGCGGTCTGGGCGGCCTCACGACAGCCATCGCCCTGTCCCGCCAAGGCCGTTCCGTCCATGTGCTGGAGCAGGCCCACGAAATTTCCGCCATCGGCTACGGCATACAGCTGGGCCCCAATGTGTTCAATGTCTTCGACCGCCTAGGCGTTGGCGATGCCGTCAGGGAGATCGCGGACTTTCCGGATTCCGTCCTCATGACCGACGCGGACAGCGGCGAAACGCTGGTCGATATTCCGGTGATGACGCCGGATTACAAGCAGCGTTTCCGCAATCCGTATGTCGTGGTGCACCGGGCCGATATCCATAATGTCCTGCTTGACGAGTGCCTCAAGGCGCCTGGCGTCGAGATCACGGTGAACGCCTGCGTGACCAGCCACGAGGATCTGGGCGACCGTGTGCGCGTCACGTGCGCCGACGGCCGCACTTTCGAAGGGGCGGCGCTGATTGCCGCCGACGGGCTCAAGAGCCGGATCCGCGAGTCCCTGGTCAACGACAATCTGCACCCCATCGGCTACGTTGCGCATCGAACCATCGTCGACATGAAGGACATCCCCGCCGACTTCCCTCACAAGAAGGACGTCGTCCTGTGGGGCGGGCCCGGCTACCATGTGGTGCACTATCCGCTTCGGCACGGCACGCTGTTCAACATCGTCGCGGTGTTCAAGGATCCAGCGCCCAATCACGGCGACCAGTACGTAACCCACGAAGAAGACGTCCAGCACGTCTATGCCAATGCCCACCCCGCCTTGAAAGGCATTCTTTCCCTGATGGATCTGGAGCGGCGCTGGGTGATTGCGGACCGGAACCCCGTCAGGCAATGGAACCGCGGCCGCGTCGTGCTCCTGGGAGACGCCGCGCATCCGGTGCTGCAGTCGTATGCACAGGGCGCAGGAATGGCTATTGAAGATGCCGGCTGCATTGCGGGCTTGCTCAAGCACTACGACTACGAACGGGCTTTTGCCGAGTTCTCGAAGCGGCGCGCCATGCGCACGGCGCGCATGCAGCTGGAGTGCCGGGATGTCTGGAAGTTCTATCACGAAGAAGGCATCGAGCGTGACGTCCGCAACATGCGGCTGGAGGGGCGCACCCCCCAGGACTCCTACAAATGCCTGGACTGGATCTGGAATGGCGGCACGGACTCCGCCATTAGCGGGTTGGCTGCCTGACGCGTTGATCGGCGGCCCGCCCGCCGGGTTGACTGACTTTAGCGCAGGTTGTTTGCAGGCTCGTCGTCTTTCACAGGCTCGACCGGGGGCAAGTCGACGAAGGTGTTGAAAATGATTTGCCGCAACCAGCGGTTGGCCGGGTCGAGGTGATAGCGTTCATGCCAGTATTGCCGGACTTCGTAGACGGGAGTGGGGAAGGGCATTTCGAAGGCCTTTACGCGGCCGCCCTTGGCC
>JBEBXF010000320.1:0-4204 GCA_040391725.1 Eoetvoesiella caeni
GGTCGTGGGCAACCCCGCCAACACCAACGCCTACATCGCCATGAAGTCGGCGCCCGACCTGCCCGCCAAGAATTTCACCGCCATGCTGCGCCTGGATCATAACCGCGCGCTTTCGCAACTGGCCGCCAAGTCGGGCAAGAAAGTCGCCGACATCGAAAAACTGGTCGTCTGGGGCAACCACTCGCCCACCATGTATCCGGACATCCGCTTCGCCACCGTCGGCGGCCAAAGCCTTGAAAAACTCATCAACGACGACGCCTGGAACCGCGACACCTTCATCCCCACCGTCGGCAAGCGCGGCGCGGCCATCATCGAGGCCCGCGGCCTGTCGTCGGCCGCTTCGGCCGCCAACGCCGCCATCGACCATGTCCGCGACTGGGTTCTGGGCAGCAACGGCAAGTGGGTCACCATGGGCATCCCCTCCGACGGCTCCTACGGCATCCCCGAAGGCATCGTATACGGCGTGCCGGTCACCACGGCCAACGGCGAATACACCCGCGTCGCGGGCCTCGAAATCAACGAGTTCTCGCGCGAACGCATGGACAAGACGCTCAACGAATTGCTCGAAGAGCGCGACGGCGTGAAAGACCTGCTGAAGTAATTTCGTTCGGGCCGGCAGGGCGCCGCCTGCGCCTTGGCTGACCCGGAAGGCGGCCCCTGAAACAGGCCACCCTATGATGAACCCCGCTGTCGCGTTGCAGCGGGGTTTATTTTTTGCCTCAGGTTCCGAGGGGCTGGCCCGCGCGTTTGAGCTTGCGCCATAAGGTGCTGCGGCTGATGTCGAGCATCTGCGCCGCGCGCGCCCTGTCCCCGTGGCATTCCTTAAGAACCGCCTGGATACGCTCGATCTCTGCCGCCTCGCGGCTGTCGCGCAGCCCCTCTGCCTGCGCGGCCGCTACGCCCGCGAACAACTCGGGAGCGATCTCCCTCAGCCGGTCGTGCACCGCGCCGCCATCGACGCCGGCCGTATCGTAAAAGACCAGGCCGCGCTCGATCAGGTTTTCCAGCTCGCGGATATTTCCGGGCCAGGAATACCCCCTGCCCGCCTCCACGATGGCGTCGACGATGGCATCGCCGAATCCGCTCTCGTAATGCAGCCGCCGCGCGATCTTCGCCTTCAGGCTTGCGGCCAGCATGGGCAGGTCGCCGACGCGCCGGCGCAACGGCGGAAGATTGATCAGCAGGATGTTCAGGCGGTAATACAGGTCGCTGCGAAACTGGCCGGCGGCAACACTGGCGGCCAGATCCCGGTGCGTGGCCGCCATCACCCGCACATCGACCGGCGTGGGCTCGGTGGCGCCGACCCGCAGCACTTCCTTTTCCTGCAGCACCCGCAGCAGCCGCGTTTGCAGGGATAACGGCATCTCGCCGATTTCATCGAGGAAGATGGTGCCCGTATGCGCGGCCTCGAACAAGCCCGTTTTGCCCCCGCGGCTGGATCCCGTGAAGGCCCCTTCCACATAGCCGAACAGCTCGCTTTCCAGCAAAGCCTCTGGAAAGGCCGCGCAATTGATCGCCACGAAAGGCTGGGCGCTTCGGGCGCTGGCATTGTGGATGCCCTGCGCCAGCAGCTCCTTGCCCGTGCCGCTTTCGCCGATGATGAGCACCGTGGCCCGGCTTTGCGCGCAGCTCAACGCCCGCTCCTTGACCCGCTCGATCAAGGGACTGGCGCCGACGATGTCGTCGAGCACGTATCGGGCGGGGGTGGATCGGGGCTGGTTGCGCGAGCGCAGATTGCGATCCAGCCGCTGGATGGTCGCCGGATCCTGGCAGATCAGGACGGCGCCCGTCTGCCGGCCCTGCTCGATGACGGGAATGCGGGTGGTGACCAAGGTTCTGCCGCCCACGTCCTGCACCTGCTCGATTTCGGCCCGCCCCGAGCGCAGCGTGCCGCTTAGATCCAGGCCCGGAAACACCGAGCTCAGGCGCTGCCCCACGAGCCTGTCCGCTGGGCGCCCGATGATTTTTTCCATGGAGAGGTTCAGGGTTTCAATGCGCTCGTCCAGATCGACGGCCACGACACCGTCCTTGAGATGGCCGAGTATGGTGTTCAATTTTTCGCGCTTGGCCTGCTCGAGCCTGGAGACGCGGGCCACTTCGATGGCATCGTCCATGGCTTCGCGAACCGACTGCTGCGAATACAGCAGAACGCCCTGCAAGCCGTAGCTGCGGGCCAGATCCACCACCATGCCCGGCGCCACGACGACTTCGATGCCCAGATGCTTGAGCTCCTGCACGCAAGCCTCCGCATCGAGCTCGGTCTTGTAAACCCGGAACTCCAGCCGCAAATCGAAAATCTCGTTGAAGCGCGCCATTTCGGCGGGAACCGAACCATACGTGACCAGAGCAATGCGCCGCGAGTAGCGCGATGCCTTGGCCAGCGCGTGCATCATGTCGAAGCCGCCCACTTTGACCAGCACCACGGGCACGTCCAAGTGCTGGCGCAAAAACCCGCCGTTGGATCCGGCCGCCACCACGGCGTCGACGCCGCGATCCCGGCGCTCGGCGGTAATGTCGGCCAATGCGTCGCCATACGCTTTATCCAGTATATGTATTTCGGCAATGGCGCTATATTCGGGGGCAAGCTCCTCCAGCAATGTACGCAGGCCGTGGAAGCCCACGGCCACGACCCGTAAAGGGCGCGAGTAGGGAGCAATGAACTGGGCCATGATGAACGCCTTTCTTCAATAATGACACCATTGAAACATAAACGTGTCATTCTTGAAACACCCATCTGCCCAAGTGCACGGCCGGACGGGCGCGCCGCTGTATTTCCTGGATGAAAATCATTGCCTTACACGCGCCCTTGCCCTCGACGAACCCCATGCGACAAGACTGGCACGCATTTTGCTTAATGAATCTTTGCTTGATGAACGTTTGCCTGGCAAAAATACACCACCACCAAATTCAAAGAGACCTATCGTGCCCGCATCTCCTACCCTCCCCCAATCGGCCGGCGCCCTGTTCCGGCAAGCGCTGAAAGAAGAATCCCCCCTGCAAATCGTCGGCGCCATCAACGCCAATCATGCATTGCTGGCCAAAAGGGCCGGATACCGGGCCATCTACGTCTCGGGCGGCGGCGTTGCGGCCGGCTCCCTGGGACTGCCCGACCTGGGCATCAACACGCTGGACGACGTGCTGACCGACGTGCGGCGCATCACCGATGTCTGCGACACCCCCCTGCTGGTCGACATCGACACCGGCTTCGGCCCCTCGGCGTTCAATATCGCCCGCACGATCAAAAGCCTGATCAAGTTCGGCGCGGCCGGCTGCCACATCGAGGATCAAGTGGGCGCCAAACGCTGCGGCCATCGTCCCGGCAAGGAAATCGTATCGACCCAGGAAATGGCCGACCGGGTCAAGGCGGCCGTCGATGCGAGAACCGACGGACAATTCTTTATCATCGCCCGCACCGACGCCATTGCCGTCGACGGCGTGGACGCCGCGCTGGAGCGCGCCCAGGCTTGCGTCGACGCCGGCGCGGACGCCATTTTCGCCGAGGCTTCCTACGACCTGGAAACCTACCGGAAATTCTCGCAGGCGCTGGATGTGCCCATCCTGGCCAACATCACCGAATTCGGCAAGACCCCGCTCTTCAGCGTGCAGGAACTGGCCTCGGCGGGCGTCGACATGGCGCTGTATCCGCTGTCGGCCTTCCGCGCCATGAACAAGGCCGCGGAAACCGTCTATAGCGCGATCCGCCGCGACGGCCATCAGAAAAATGTCATCGACATGATGCAAACTCGCGAAGAGCTGTACGAGCGCATCGGCTACCATGCTTTCGAAGAGAAGCTCGACGCGCTGTTCCAGCAAAGCAAATCCAATTAATCGCAACACCTCCAGGAGAGCGACATGGCGACTACCGCAAAAGCCAAAACAGAGACACCCAGCACCTTCAAGCCCAAGAAATCCGTGGCGCTGTCGGGCATCGTGGCCGGCAATACGGCCTTGTGCACCGTGGGCCGCAGCGGCAACGACCTGCACTATCGCGGCTACGATATTCTGGACATCGCCCACACCAGCGAGTTCGAGGAAATCGCCCACCTGCTGGTGCACGGCAAGCTGCCCAACAAGGCCGAACTGAAGGCCTACAAGGAAAAGCTGCGTTCGCTGCGCGGCCTGCCGGTGCAGCTGCAGGACGCGCTCGAGGCGCTGCCCGCCGCCAGCCACCCGATGGACGTGATGCGCACGGCCGTCTCGGTGC
>JBEBXF010000321.1:0-4203 GCA_040391725.1 Eoetvoesiella caeni
GGGGTTGTCGAGCTTGACGCTCCAGTAGCCGGTCGATTCCATGCCCAGCGCGGCATCGCCCATGGCGGGCAGGGAGTCCTGGTCGGGCAGGAAGGAGGAATACACGGGGATCTTGCCTTTCAGGCCGGCTTGATCCATTTGCTTGGCGAAGTTGACGCCCATGCCGCCTGGATAGAACGTGAACAAGGCCTTGGGATCGACGCTGCGCAGTTTGGCCAGTTCGGCCGAATAATCGAGCTGCCCGAATTGCGTGTAGACCGTGGCGTCGACTTTGCCCTTGTAAGTTCGTTCGAGCCCGGCGACCATGTCTTTGCCCGCGGCGAAGTTGGCCGACATGATGTACAGGTTCTTGACGTCGATGCTGTTCAGGTAGAGGCCCAGGGTTTCGGGCCCGGTGTCGTTCTGGTGCGCGATGCTGAAGAAATGGGGCGAGCAGTCGCGGCCGGCCAGTTCGGATGGCCCGGCATTGAGGCTGATATAGATTTTACCGGCATCGAGCACCTTGGGCACGGCGGCGAGCAGCACGTTGGAGAGGTTGATACCCGTCACGATGGGAACGCGGTCGCGCTCGACGAGTTTTTGCGCCGCCTGGGCGCCGACGTCGGGCTTGCCCTGGTCGTCCATGACGATGACCTCGGCGGTATGCCCGCCCAGCTTGCCGCCCAGTGATTTAAGGCCAAGATTGAAGCCATCGAGCAGATCTCTTCCGAGTACGGCCTGGCTGCCCGACAAGCTGGCGACGAAGCCGATCTTGATGGAGTCGTCGGCCTGGGCCGTGCCTTGCACGAGGGCCAGGCCGAACAGTGCGGTTGTTATTGCCTTCAACATGTTGGTCTCCTTGAGCGGATATTCCGCAAAAATGCGTTGCGTTTTATTGGGCCGCCGCGGCTGTCGACTGGACGGTCCGCGATGGCGTGCACGACTTTTTTCTTGTATCTGTAGATGCTATTGGCTATCTGTTTATTTGTAAATGAAATTTTATTGGGGAATTCACTTAGCCGGTTACAAGAATGGCTTGGGCGTATTATCCTTTTAAATAAAGGGGAAAATTGGAAATCGAAAGGGTTTTCATGCTCTTCCTGGGTGAAATTTCTTTGATAAATTTATTTGAAAATACACATAAATTTGGCTCATATAGACAATGCTTGCGCTGCGCGGCCGGCGAGCCGGCCGGCAGGTCAATCGGACAAAGGCTGCACGGTTGTGTAGGCGCCCGAATGGAATGCCAGCGGCGTGGCTTGCGAATAGGTGTACCGTTTTACCGCGCCGTAAAAAACGATGTGGTCGCCGACGGAATGGTGTTCGAGCTGTTCGCATTCGAACGTGGCGAGAGAGTTCTTGAGGGCGGGTATGCCTTGCAGGCCTTCGGTGAATTCGTCCGCTACGCCGTCGAATTTGTTCAATTGGGGGCTGCAGAAATGCCGGGACATGCCGACCTGGCGTGCGTGCAGGACGTTGATGCAAAAGTGGGAGGCCTCCTGGAAGGTCGACAGGCTGCCGGCGTCTTTGCGCAGGCTCCACAACACAATGGGAGGATCGAGGGAGATGGAGCAAAAGGAATTTGCCGTAAGGCCTTCGAGCTTGCCGTCCGGGCCGCGGGTCGTGATGACGCAGACGCCGGTTGCGAATTTTCCCAGGGCGTTGCGCAGGTCGCGCGGGTCGTGCATGGCCGCCGGATCGCCGCCGGGAGCGGGTGGAACGGGAACGGCAGCCGTATGCGTTGCTGGAGTCATGACTTTCTCCGTGATTTTCATCGACCAAGGCTATGAAGCCCCGGGCTCTGCAAGATAAATATTTATTGATAACGCAACTTGTTTTTTTAGTTTATTCCAAACCAAAGAAAGAGTCATGGCTTTGTTTCATGGGGTTTACCCTGGCCTGATAAATGGTGCAGTACATTGAGAATACACGGGTTTATAGTGGGCTGCAAAGCCATGGGAGCATGCCATCGAATCCTTCAGGGTTTACACTGAATTTGCGATGAAACCCTAATTTTTATTTGAAAATACAAATAAAAAGAGCTAGATTAGCTGGACAGATTCATTCCTAAAACATCGAGGCAACCCATGAATCACTCAGAAATCTGCGATTTCACTCCTCCGGAAGCGGCGTGGTTTGATACGCCGGCGCGGCGCACGTCCGTCCCGGGCGCTCCCGATTGCGCGACGCTGTTGGGCCGGGCGCGTGATCTGGCCGATGGCTATCTGAAGGAAAACGCGCGCCGCACGGAGGCGGAGCGCCGCGTGTCCGAGCAGGCCACGGCCCTGTTCCGCGAAGCGGGCTTCTTCCGGGTAATGCAGCCGTCCCGGTTCGGCGGGTATGAATACGGCTTCACCCCTTTCATCGACATCATCAGCGAGCTGGCCCGCGGCTGCCCCTCGTCGTCCTGGGGCTGCTCGCTGGGCATGGTGCACCAGTGGCTGCTGGGTACTTGTTCCTTGCAGGCGCAGGAGGATGTCTGGGGCGAGAATCCGGATGCCATCTTGTGCGGTTCGTATGCGCCGGTGACCGATGCCCAGAAGGTCGACGGCGGCTACATGGTGTCGGGAAAATGGCATTGGTCATCCAACATCGATAATTCCTCGTGGGCGTTCATTGGCGTGTTCTTCCCGCCGGACGACGAAATACCGGAAAAGCACGCGGGATTCCTGCTGGTGCCCAGATCCGACTGGGAGATCGACGACGACTGGTTTACCGCCGGCCAGGCGGGCACGGGTTCCAAAACGGTATGGATCGAAAAGCCGGTGTTCGTGCCGGGCCATCGCAAACTGACCTTCGCCCAGGCTTCGTCCAACCACCCGCCCGGCTCGTTGACCAACGATAATCCGATATACCGGATACCGTTTCTTTCGGCCGTGCCGGTATGTCTGGTGGCGCCCATTCTGGGCGCCGCGCAAGGCGCCATCGACGAGTTCATGCATATAGCGGGCGTCAGGGTGACGCGCGGCGCCGTGGCGGGCGGAGGCGGCAAGCTGCGCGAGTTCTTCCCGGTCCAGTCCCGTGTGGCGGAAGCGACAGCCCTGCTGGATGCCGCGCGCCTGCTTGTCTACCGCGATACGGCGCAGGTCGAGCAAATGGCGGCGCAGGGGCTCCCCATCGACGTTGCCACCCGGATCCGGAACCGGCGCGATCACGCGTTTGCCGCCCGCATGGCCCGCGACGCCATCAACGCGGTGTTCGACAATGTGGGTGGAAACGGGTTGGCGCTGGACCAGCCCATCCAGCGGTTCTGGCGCGACGGCAATGCCATTGCCAAGCACATAAGCCTTAACTGGGACGCGGTATCGTCCATGGTGGGCCAGCAAATGCTTGGCCTGGAGCCCAAGGGGCAGTATTAGCATCCGGTTTTTATTGCGGCGGCGGAATCCGGCAGCGGCATCCGCCGAAAATTTTGGTAGCACTATCCGAACTCAAAGGAGAGCTGGTCATGCAAGGAAAAATAGGTCTGGAGGAACACTTTGCCATTCCCGAAACATTGAACGATTCGGCCGGATTCCTTCCGGACAACAGTTGGCAAGAGCTGAGCAAGCGTTTGCTCGACATTCAGGAATACCGCTTGCGGCTGATGGACGAATACGGCATGGAAATGATGCTGCTTTCGCTGAATGCGCCGGCGGTTCAAGCCATACACGACACGGCCAAGGCTTGCGAGATCGCCACGCGGGCCAATGATTTTCTTGCCGAGCAGGTGGCCAAGCGCCCCGATCGGTTCCAGGGTCTGGCGGCGCTGCCGTTGCAGGATCCCGAACGGGCCACCCGGGAACTGGAGCGCTGCGTCAAGGACCTGGGGTTTCGCGGCACGCTGGTCAACGGCTTTTCGCAAGTGGATACCCCCGAAAACGTGGTGTATTACGACGCCCCGCAGTTCGACGGCTTCTGGAAAACCGTGCAGGAACTGGACGTGCCGTTTTATCTGCACCCCCGCAATCCCCTTCTGTCGCGGGCCAGAATCTACGAGGGACATCCTTGGCTGCTGGGCCCGACCTGGGCGTTTGGCCAGGAAACGGCCGTTCATGCCTTGCGCCTGATGGGCTCGGGCTTGTTCGACCGTTATCCGCGCCTGCAGATCATTCTGGGCCATATGGGCGAGGGCCTGCCGTACAGCATGTGGCGTATCGACAATCGCAATGGCTGGACCGATGCGCCCAAGGGCTACCCGGCCAAACGGACGTTCGCCGAATACTTCCAGGAAAACTTCTATCT
>JBEBXF010000322.1:0-4189 GCA_040391725.1 Eoetvoesiella caeni
ACCATCAATGGATGTTCGACCTGGAAGGCAAGCTGCGGGGCGTTCCTCATCGCCAAAGTTACCCAGAAGGTTTCGATCTGGAAGCCCCTCAAAACGCACTTAAACAGGCGCCACGCGTTGCCAGCTATCGCGGCTTCGTCTTCGCAAGCTTAAGCCAGCACGGGCCTTCGCTTGAAGACTTTCTGGGTCCTATGCGTGGAGCCATCGACAATCTGGTCGATCGTTCGCCAGTGGGGCGGATCGAATTGTGCGATACCTCTTTCCGGCTGGAGTTCAAGGCCAACTGGAAGGTGCACCACGAAAACGCCAACGACACCATACATCCAGGCGTGGTTCACAGCTCTTCGGTAATGACCGCGCGCCAGCACCGCTCCGAACCAACTTCATTCGACGACGGACAAACTCAGGAAATGCTTCAGGGCAATGCCTTTAGCAAGAAGGAGTGGGAAGGCATCGAACTGGTGGCCCTGCCCGGCGGTCACAGCTATATGGACGGCATCTACCGAAGTCGCCTGCTTGCCCGCAAAGAGTCCGACCCTGTGCGCGACGAATACGAAGCGATCATGGAAGAGGCATATGGCAAAGATCGCGCCAGCAGCATCCTGCAGCTTGATCGCTTCAACAACCTAATCTACCCCAACCTAAGCATCAACGCCCAGTACCACCAATTGCGTGTGGTGTATCCCGTGGCGCCAGATCGCACCCTCGTCGTCTCATCATGTTTCCGGCTGGAGGGCGCGCCCGAACAGATATTCCATAGGGCCGTTCGCTTTCTAAGCAATCTCAGCTCACCCGCGTCCATGATCTACGGTGACGACGCCACAATTTTCGAGCGCTGCAATACCGGTCTTCAGGGTAGCGACAACAGCACTTGGATCGACATGAGCCGCGGCGCCGACCTTGACAAACCGCTACCCGAGGGCGGAACTATTTCTGCCGCGTCCGAATCTCCGATAAGGTCGCAGTTTCAGGCCTGGCTGGGGTACATGACCCAAGAGGCGCAAGCATGAACGACGTCACCACCCGCCCCTTCAAAAACCAGATCTCCGATCGCACACTCGTCGAAGTTCAGCAGTTTCTATACGGCGAGGCACGGCTGTTGGATCAAAGCCGCTTTGCCGAATGGCTTGACCTGTTCGCCGACGATGCAATCTACTGGATACCAGCCACGCGCAACCAGGCAGACCCGTTGAATACGCCCTCTATCATCTACGACAACAAAGATCTTCTTTCCATGCGCGTCCACCGTCTGGCCGACCCTCGCACCTATCAGACCATGGCGCCGCCCCATACGACACGCATGACCGGCAACATCATACTCTGCCAAGATCAACCCCAGGGCGACACAATCACGGTGTACTCCACCACCTTCGTGCACGAATGCCGCGAAGAGATACGAAGGCTGTTCTCGGCTCAATGCACCCACGTGCTACGTCGTGGCGGCGACGGATTGAAGATCGTCTCCAAACGAGTGGATCTTGTCGATTGCGATACAGTCCATAGCGCGTTCATGAGCCTTATGTAAGTATTGAACGGTACGTAGCAAACAGGCAAATTGCATGGCACGTATAACCAAGGTCATTGAACAAACTGTCAGCCTATCATCGGGCATGAGCAATGCCGGCATCAGCTTCGACACCATGACGGCCAGTGCCGTTGTCATGGTGTCCGACGTCATGCGTGGCGGCAAACCGCTAGTGGGCCTGGCTTTTGATTCCATTGGGCGTTACAGTCATGGCGCGCTGCTTCACGAGCGCTTCATTCCCCGCATAATGAATGCCGCGCCCGAGAGTTATTGCGTCGAGTCGGGTACCGGCATCGACCCATTCAAGCTCTGGACTGTCATGATGGCCAATGAAAAGGCCGGAGGACATGGCGAACGTGCCGGGGCAGTCGGGCTACTTGACTCCGCCGCTTGGGATCTACAATCCAAAATCGAACAAAAACCATTGTGGGCGCTGCTGAACGAGCGTTTTCCAGGTGCCCGACAGCCATCGCGTACCCCAGTTTATGCCAGCGGCGGCCACTACCGTCCCGGCGTCGGCCCCGAGGGCCTTGCCGCAGAAATCGTCGGCTACCGGCAACAAGGCTACACCCGGTTCAAGATCAAGACAGGGGGGCTAAACATTCCCGAAGATCAACAACGCATCGAAGCGGTCATTCGAGTCTTAGGCGACAACGCATCGGCCTTGTCTGTCGATTTCAATGCATGCCTTTCGGAACACAATGCCCTGCAATGGCTGGAAGCAATGCAACCGTACGGCCTGGCCTGGCTTGAAGAGCCGGTCGACCCGCTGGATTATCAATTATTGGCACAGCTTGCGAAACACTCTCAAACGTCCCTCTCGACCGGTGAGAACCTGTTTTCGATTGCCGACACACGCAACCTGCTGCGCCACGGGGGGTTGCGGCCACAGCACGATTTCCTGAACATCGATATCTCGCTTAGCTACGGCATTGTCGAATACACCCGCATTCTTGACCTGCTGAATAGATCGGGCTGGAAGCCAAGCGCCTGCATACCGCATGCCGGCCACCTGCTATCGGCTCATGTCGCAGCGGGATTGGGACTGGGCGGTCATGAAACAGCACCCGCCCATTCCGTGCTCGGCCCATATCCGCAAGACTACCGTCTTGTGGAAGGCCATCTTCAACTCAGCGACAGGCCCGGCACTGGGCTGGAAGCTATGCCCGGACTACAACGCGTCTTCCAGGAAATGCTTCCATGACGACACGTATTTGCATTCGTTCACGTCAACCGTTTCACGTACTTACCCACGATACAGCGTTGTGCTTACATGCAAACCCACTTGGAGCCTGCTCATGATACTGCGCCATTCCTACATAAAAACCTGCATAGGAGCCTGATATGGCCAAGTTAAGACATGTTGCGATTCAGGTGCCCGATCTGGAGGGTGCCGCTGCTTTTTACGAAAACGCGCTAGAGCTCGAACGAGTAGCCGAAGCGACATCTCCCATCGGCAACGCCGTCATGCTTTCCGACGGCACTGTCAACCTTACCTTGTTGAATTTCCCCAACGGTAAAGGGGGGCAAATAAACGGGCCGGATTGGGCAGGCATACACCATATCGGGTTCGTCGTCGACAACGAGAATGCGACCGCCGAGAAAATCAAAGCCGAAGGCGGCACTTTCTTCTTGAAGATTCCAGATACCTACCCCGGCGTCGATGCCGAGTCGAAATTCAAAGACCCTTTCGGCGTCGTCTTTGACGTCTCAGAGCACTCGTGGACAATAGTAAAGAAGCAGAAAACTTGAAGATAAGTAGATAGCACGTAAGCGCTTGGAGCTCGGTTCAGCCCGTCGTTTCTGCATGCACGTCAACGACGGGCGGCCGTTCAATACATCGCCCCGGGCCACTGAATCACCGACGAGCGGATCGCTGGGATGGATTCCACTTTCTGGATAAACGCCTCAACAGCGGGCTTTGCGCCGCCGGCCCAGAACGATTCGACGGCCATGTTCTTCATGCGCAGCAATTCCAGCCCCCAATACAAATCGGCCATGGTCATGGTGTCGCCTACCACCCAGCCGCTGCCTGAATTGAGCATCCGTTCCAGATGGCTGCACCCGGCTTCGGCCTTGTCGTAGGCCGTTTGCATGGCCTCAGGGGTGAATAGCTGCTGAGCCGCCTGCAGTTCTTTGGCGCGTTTGGCGGAATAGCCCCTGACGAGATCCGCGTCGTCGCCAAACTTTTCCAGGTAATAATCGCAGCGCTCGACCTTGCTCATGGCGAAGCCCACGCCGTTGCTCTTGCGGCGCGATTCAGGCCGGTGATCTTCGCCAGGAGGTTTTCCGGCCAACATCTGGTAATTGGGCATATTGTCGACAAAGTCCACTTCGGCCTCGATGGCGTCCAGCAAGGCTCGCGGACGTAAAGTGGCCTCGTCCGCCGCGATCTCGTCCAGATAAACGCAAATACGCTTCGAATCGACCAGCACCCGTCCAGCCTCCCAATCGATCAGCGTCGGCACCACGGCCGGATCGCATCCGCCCTGCGTCGCCGAAGTGCTGCCCGTGTGGCCAGCCACCAGGCCGCCGCCAAGTTCGGCGCAACCGATCAGGCGCAGCCGGATATTGGCCGGCAGATAAGTCTGGCCTTCAAAGATATTCAACACGCACGAACGGTATGGAATGCCGTGATGAGCCAGAACGGCGCGCACTTTCTGC
>JBEBXF010000323.1:0-4180 GCA_040391725.1 Eoetvoesiella caeni
GGTGTTCCTGCTGATCGGCATCGTCAAGAAGAACGCCATCATGATGGTGGATTTTGCGCTGCAGGCCGAACGCGAACGCAAGCTGTCGTCGCGCGACGCCATCTACGAGGCGTGCCTGATCCGTTTCCGTCCCATCATGATGACCACGGTTTCCGCCCTGTTCGGCGCTTTGCCGCTGGTGCTGGCTTCGGGGGCCGGGGTCGAGATGCGCCGGCCGCTGGGCATCACCATCGTCGGCGGGCTCATTCTTAGCCAGATTCTTACGCTGTATACGACGCCGGTGGTGTATCTGTATCTGGATCGCTTCGGCATTTGGGTCAATCGACGCCGCCAGCGGCGCGCGGATCGCAGGCGGCTGGCCTCCGAGCAGCCATAGCCTGTGGCGATAATGTTAACGGCGCCGGACGACGGCAATATTGAAATACGCACTATGAGCATGAAAACAAGAACCAGAATCAAGCGGCTGCGGCTCTATGCGGCGGGTTTGCTGGCGTTGGCGCTGCTTGGCGGATGCGCGGTCGGGCCGGATTACCAGCGGCCCGCCGTCGACGTAGGAACCAGCTACAAGGAAAGCGAGGGCTGGATTCGCGCCGTCCCGCGCGATGCGGCCTTGCGTGGCGATTGGTGGAAGCTGTACGAAGACCCCGAGCTGGATCGTCTGATGGACGAATTGCTGGCTTCCAATTTGTCGATTGCGCAGGCCGAGGCGCAATACCGCCAGGCCCAGGCCCTGGTGCAGTCGGCCAGGTCGGCATTTTTCCCGACCGTGGGGGTGGATGCCTCGATGTCCCGTTCGGGCTCGGGCAGCGGCTCGTCGAGCTCGTCGGGGTCGTCGGGGTCGAGTTTCTCGGGCAACGGCAACGGCGCCAGCAATCAATATGCCCTGACGGGCAGCGTCAGCTGGGAGCCTGATTTATGGGGCAAGGTGCGGCGCGATGTCGAGTCGAACCGCGCCGGCGAGCAGGCCAGCGCCGCCGACCTGGCCAACACGCGCCTGAGCATGCAGTCGACTCTGGCGCAAAGCTATTTCCAGCTCAGGGCGCTGGATGCCGAAAAGCGTCTTTACGAGCAGACCGTGGCGGCCTACGAGCGTTCGCTCAAGACAACCCAGGATCGCCTGGCTGTCGGCATGGTGGGCCAGTCCGACGTCGCGGCGGCGCGCACCCAGCTGGAAAACGCCAAGGTTCAGCAACTGGCCTTGAACTGGCAGCGTGCGCAACTGGAGCACGCCCTGGCCGTGCTGGTGGGCAAGACGCCTTCGGCATTCACCCTGAAGTCCGAAAAAACCACGGTGACGGTGCCCGACATACCGGTTGCCGTGCCTTCCGTCTTGATTCAGCGCCGCCCCGACGTGGCCGCCGCGGAACGCCGCACGGCCGAAGCCAATGCCAAGATCGGCGTGGCCCAGGCGGCGTGGTTTCCCGACCTTACGCTTAGCGCGCAAGGCGGCTATCGCAGCGGCCAGTGGGCGCAGTGGCTGACCGCGCCTTTCAACTTCTGGTCGCTGGGGCCGTCGCTGGCCCTGACGCTGTTCGACGGCGGGGCGCGGCAAGCGCAGGTCGACCAGGCTCGCGCCGCCTACGATGCGCAGGTGGCGTCTTACCGCCTTACCGTGCTGACGGCCATGCGCGAGGTCGAGGATTACCTGGTGCAGGTGCATGTGCTGGGCCAGGAACAGCAGGCGCAGGATCGGGCGCTCGAGGCGGCCCGCGAATCGCTGCGTCTTACCCTTAACCAGTACAACGCCGGCATGATCGATTACCTGAGCGTGGTTCAGGTTGAAGCCACAGCGCTGAGCGCCGAGCGTTCGGCTTTGTCCATGAACGCCGACAGGCTGGTGGCCAGCGTGCAATTGATCGCCGCCTTGGGCGGAGGCTGGCAGGCGGGCGAAGAGGCGGCGCGGGGGCCCCAGCCTGTGTCTGCGGCCGCGGCGGCCAATGGGCAAGCACAGGCCCCTGCTGTGGAATCGGCGGCAAAGCCCTAGCGTACTTCCGCCGTTTCCAGCAGCGCCCTCATTCCGGCAATGCCGTGTGCGCCATGCTGCCGCGCCGTTTCCAGGGTAGCCTTGCTTTGGCCGCCGATGGCAAAAACAGGCATCCCCGACTTTTCCGCCAGGGCCGCGAATTGCTCCCATCCCATGCCGGCCCGGCCGGGGTGGGACGCCGTTTCCAGCACATGGCCCAGCACCGCGAAGTCGGCATCCAGGGCGCGCGCGGCGTCGAGTTCTTGCAGCGTATGGGCGGAAACCCCGGTCAGCTTCCGGGGCAGCAAGTGCGCGTCGGGGGCGGGGGCCAGCGCGGTGGAAGCCGGGGGCGCGGCGCTGTTTTGGGCCGTGCCCGACTCGGTTTCCTGGTTCTGCATGCCAGCAGCCTGTCGCAACGCGTCCTGAGCCCGCCAGTGCACGCCGTCGGCCAGTGGCCTCCAGCTTTCCGGATGCGCGCTGTTCAGCAGGCAGCGCGCGCCGAACTCATGGCAGCAGGCCAGCACGGCTTGAAAGGCCTGATGGACCTCGGCTTCAGGCGCCGCGGCGGCCCAATCCGGCTCGCGGAACTGCACCAGCTCAATCCCGGCGCGCAGAGCTTGCGAAAGTTTCTCGATGAAGCCCGGCAGGTTCTTCTGGCTGCCGATGGAGGTAACGAGATAGCGGTCGGGCAATTGCAGCCAGCGCAGCGGCGGCAGGGTGGCGGGCAATAGGGGCCCCACGGGCAGCGTCTTGCGGGGATTCACCCAGGCCAGCGTCTGGCCCTCGATTCCCTTGGGTTCGCCTTGCCACTCCGTTACCTGGCAAAACGCCAGGCGGACGATGTTCTTCGGATATTCGTGCACATAGGTCACCCAGGGCGTGGAGCGGCTGACCTCGATGTCCAGCTCTTCCTTGAGTTCGCGCGCCAGCGCCTGCAGCACGGTTTCCCCCGGCTCGATCTTGCCGCCCGGCAATTCCCACCAGCCCGGCCACGGTTTATCGGCCGGCCGCTCGGCCAGCAGCAGCGAGCCGTCTTTTTTCAGAATCAGGCCGGCGGCGACATCGATGAACGGTTTAGACATGGCGCGCCGCCCAGTCGCGCGCGAACTGGCGGGCCACCCGGCCGGAACGCGAGCCGCGCTCCAGCGCCCATTGCAGGGCTTCGATGCGCGAGGCGTCGATGTCGGCCTGCGCGCAGCCATGCTCCTTGAGCCAGTAATTCACGATGTCCAGGTAGTCGTCCTGCTTGAACGGGTAGAACGACAGCCAGAGTCCGAAGCGCTCGGACAAGGAGATCTTTTCTTCGACGGTTTCTCCTGGGTGGATTTCGCCGTCCGTCTGGTGCTTGGCGTCCAGGTTTTCGCTCATGTATTCGGGCATGAGGTGGCGCCGATTGGACGTGGCGTAGATAAGCACATTGTCGCCCGAGGCGCTGATGGAGCCGTCCAGCACCGACTTGAGCGCCTTGTAGCCAGGTTCGCCCTCTTCGAAAGAGAGGTCGTCGCAGAAAATGATGAAGCGTTCCGGCCGCTTGCTGACGATGTCGACGATGTCGCCCAGATCGCCCATATCGGATTTGTCGACCTCGATCAGGCGCAGCCCGCGATCCGCGTAGGCGGCCAGCATGGCCTTCACCAGCGAGCTTTTGCCCGTGCCGCGCGCGCCCGTCATCAGCACATTGTTGGCGGGCTTTTTTTCGATGAAATGGCGGGTGTTGCGGTCGATGATGTCTTTCTGGCGGTCGATGTGCTGCAGATCGTCGCTGTGAATCTGGGAAACGTTCTGAACCGCATCCAGCCAGCCGCGCGCGCCTTTCTTGCGCCAGCGGAAGGCCTGCGCCGACCAGTCTATGTCGGGCGGCGCGGGCGGCAACCAAGCTTCAAGTTGCGCCAGAACACGCTCGGCGCGGCTGACGAGCGAAGTCAGATCGATGGAACTCAAGGTTTTCTCCAGAAAGCAGCGGGATGGCAAAGCAACATTATCGCAATTTTATGCGCCATTCCGCCTGTGGCGCGGACGGCTCGGCCAGATTGAATGCCGGAACCGGATGTCGAGGGCATTCGGCCTTCAAAAGGCTGGAATCCGATCCGGTCATCGATCCAGGCCAAATATTGCAAGAATTGTATTTTTTCTTATAAAATGAAAATCATTCTCATTATGTTCCTGGAGCCTGCACACGAGCGGGGCCGATAAACGGAGGGTTTCGTGCCGGTGGTC
>JBEBXF010000324.1:0-4144 GCA_040391725.1 Eoetvoesiella caeni
GGGCACATGGGCGAAGGGCTGCCCTTCCAGCGCTGGCGCTTCGACAGCCGCTTTGCCGTCTATCCCAATGGCGTTACGCTGGAACGCGCTCCGTCCGAGTACATCGGGACGAACATCGTCATTACCACGTCGGGCGTGTGCTCCCCCGGGGCCTTGATGGGCGCGATTGCCGAAATGGGACCCGAGGCGGTGATGTTCTCGGTGGACTACCCCTATGAGTCCAGTTCGATAGCGGCGGACTTCATCGAGCAGGCGCCCATGGACGAAGTCACGCGAAACCTGGTCTGCCATGGCAATGCGGAACGTCTGTTCAAGCTTTAATCGGGGAAACCAAGCATGAGTACATATCCATACGGCGCGAACGTTCACGCCAACGGCATCCGGCAGCATTACCTGCGTTACGGCGGAACGGGCGGCGCGCGCGCCGATCGCGATGCCGTCATCATCGTGCCGGGCATCACCAGCCCGGCGATAACGTGGGGCTTTGTCGGAGAGCGTTTCGGCCGGCAGTTCGACACCTATGTGCTGGACATCCGCGGACGCGGCCTGTCCGAGGCGTCGGACGAGCTGGACTACAGCCTGGACGCGCAAGCGGCCGACGTCATCGGCTTCGCCAAGGCGCTGGGCTTGTCCCGATACAGCATCGTCGGCCATTCCATGGGCGCCCGCATCGCCATCCGGGCGGCCCGTTCGGAACCGGCCGGGCTGACTCGGCTGGGGCTGGTCGATCCGCCGGTATCGGGGCCGGGGCGGCGCGCCTATCCCTCCAAATTGCCGTGGTACGTGGATTCCATGGCGCTGGCGCGCAAGGGCTGCGATCTCGAGGCGATGCGGGCGTTCTGCCCAAGCTGGACCGACGAGCAACTGGCCTTGCGGGCCGAGTGGCTGCACACCTGCGATGAGCGCGCCATTTTGACGAGCTTCGAAGGCTTCCACACCGACGACATTCATGCCGACCTGCCGCACATCAAAGTGCCTGCGCTGCTCATGGCGGCCGAGCGCGGCGATGTCATCCTGGAGGACGACGTCGCCGAAATACGCCGCCTGCTTCCGGGCGTGGAAACCATTCGCGTGCCGGCCGCGGGGCACATGATTCCGTGGGACAACGAAGAGGGCTTCTACCAGGCTTTCGGCAATTTCCTGGGCGCCGCGCTCTGATTCTGATTCCGGCGGCCGCGGGCCGCCCGCAACTAGGAGTAGAACACCATGCCAGTCAGCGATTACCAACTTGTCGAGGCCTGGAAGCAGGTCCTGACGCTTTCCAATCTGGAAGCCGGCCAAAGCGTCACGATTCTGACCAGCTCGGCGACGCATCCGCAAACCTTGTCGGCGGCCATGATCGCCGCCCAGTCCCTGGGGGCGGTGGTCAACCGCCTGGACCTGCCGCCGGTCAACGCCGAAAAGGCGTTGAGCCGTGATCCGCTGGCCTACCTGGGAACGACGCCTCTTACCGGCAATCGCCCCGCCATCGCGGCGCTGAAGGAAAGCGACCTGGTGCTGGATCTCATGACGCTGTTGTTCTCGCCGGAGCAGCACGAGATACTGAAGTCGGGCACCAAGATACTGCTGGCGGTCGAACCCCCCGAGATTCTCGTGCGCACCGTGCCGACCGAGGCGGATCGCGCCCGCGTGAAAGCGGCGGCGGCGCGCATCGGCGCCGCCAAGGAAATGAGCGTCGTTTCCGAAGCGGGCACCGATCTGCGGTGTCCCCTGGGGCAGTTCCCGGTGATCAGCGAATACGGTTTCGTCGACGAGCCCGGCCGCTGGGATCACTGGCCCAGCGGTTTCGCCCTGACGTTTCCCGACGAGGGCGGGGCGAACGGGCGCATCGTGATCGACGTGGGCGATATTCTGCTGCCGCAAAAAAACTATACCACCAGCCGCATCGAGCTGACGGTGGAAAACGGCTATGCCACCCGGATCGAGGGCGGCGTGGATGCCGCGCTGCTGCGCGACTACATGGCGTCGTTCAACGATCCCGAAGGCTATGCGATCTCCCACATAGGCTGGGGCCTGCAGCCGCGCTGCCATTGGTCCACGCTGTCGCTGTACGACCGCGAACAGACCATAGGCATGGACGCGCGGGCCTTCGAGGGCAACTTCCTGTTTTCCCTGGGGCCCAACAATGAGGCTGGCGGCGACAGAACCACCGCCTGCCATATCGACATTCCGCTGCGCAACTGCACGGTGCGGCTCGACGGCGAAGACATGGTGCGCAACGGCAAGGTGCTCGACGGTGGTGCGAAATGACCCAGTCCGGCGATATGCAAACGTATGCGCGCCAGGGCTTCGGCGCCCAGCTTGAACTGAAAAAGCCCGGAGGCCTGCTCATCATCGATTTCGTGAACGGGTTTGCCGACCCGGCGGTGTTCGGCGGCGGCAATATTGCGCAAGCCATCGCCAATACCGTGCCGCTGCTGGCCCAGGCCCGCCAGCGGGGCTGGGCGGTGGCGCATACGCGCATCGTCTTTGCCGACGATGGCGCCGACAACAATATCTTCAGCCTCAAGGTGCCCGGCATGCTTACCTTGAAAGAGCACGAGCACAACAGCGCCATCGTGCCCGAGCTGACGCCCGCTCCGGGAGAGCTGGTGGTGCGCAAGACGGTGCCTTCGGCTTTCTTCGGCACCTCGCTGGCCGCCTGGCTGGCCCAGCGCGGCGTGCAGACCTTGGTCGTGGCGGGCGCGGTTACCAGCGGCTGCGTGCGGGCCAGCGTGGTCGACGCCATGCAGTTCGGCTTCCGTCCGCTGGTGCTGGCTGATTGTGTGGGCGACCGCGCGCTCGACCCGCACAAGGCCAATCTGTTCGACATGGAGCAAAAATATGCCGCGGTGATGAACCGCGACGAGGCGTTGAGCGCGCTGGCGGGCCTGTAGGCCACTATGCCGGCGGTGTTCGGGACTGTCCCGGGTGCGCCCTGGACGGCGGCTTCAGCCGCCCTCCCAGGCTCCTAGACGGGATAGACCAGGTCGTTGGCCAGGATGGCCGTGTCGTGGATGACCTGGCGCTCCTTGAGCAGCAGGCGGTGGTTTTGCGCACGCACGAAGCGGTCGTAATAGCGTCCCGCCAAATGAACGGTGGACGGCCCTTCGATCAAGGTTTGCACCAGCAGGAAGTTGGCTTGCGCCTCGATTTCGCCGCTGTCGGTTTCGTCGATGATGCGCACGTTGGTGACCAGGTGCAGCGTGTGGCGCGGCGCGAACATTTGCGTGCGGGCGATGGCGACGGCGCGGTCGTGCATCATGTTCCGCCCTTCGGCGTAGACCAATCCCACAGGCATGTTGAGGTCGGCGTTCTCGCGCGAGGTGATGCGGTACAGCGCGTCGTCGGTGAAGAACTCCGGCCAGAGCTCGACGTCGCCCGTGTCGAGCACGGCGCAGTATTCGGCGTGGAACTCGTTGATCTGCGCGCGCAGCAGTTGGGACTGCGAGGGATCGATGCGCGACGGGGTGTAGGAATAGTCGGTTTTCATAGTGTTGAGCATGTCAGAAATCCATTACGCCTCGGTAGTATTGGTACATGGCCCGGATGGCCGCTTCCGAGATCAGCGATTCGGAGGTGCCGACCTTGCCGGAGTCCAGCTTGAGGATGTTGATGTCGCTGCTGGAGCGGCGCACGCCTTCCTGCACGAACTTCATGGCCTCGTTGTCTTCCAGCCCTAGAAAGCCCGAAGGCCCCATCAGATTGCCTTGGCGCAGACGATGGCGGGTCATTTCCTCGGTATCGTCTTCGTAGCCGAACATGATCCAGTTCATGATCAGGCTGTTCGGGCCGTTGGGGACGATCTGGCGCACGCCCAGAGTGTTCATTTCACGCTGCACGACAAGGTTGGGCCAGATGGTCTGCATGGTGACCGACCAGGGCGAGTCGAACTCCTTGACGAAGTTCAGGAAGCGTTCGTCGCGCAAGCGCATGCCGTCCTTGAACGAACGCATTTCCTTCTTGGTTTCGGGATTGACGTCGGCGTACAGATCGTCGGTTTTGGCCGAACCCATGATGCCGTGGCGTCCGTGCTTGGAGTCGGCCAGCATCATGGATTTGTTGCCGGCCACCAGCAGGCCGAACACCACCAGAAAGGAATGCAGCAGTGTCGCGTGGTAGGGATCCTTCAGGTTCTCGTGGTACATCTTCCAGTTGCAGGGCA
>JBEBXF010000325.1:0-4142 GCA_040391725.1 Eoetvoesiella caeni
CAAGTTCTTCAGAGATCACGCTTCCTCCATTGCATTACGAAGCGGACAAACATCGTTAAGTTCTATTCTATGACTAAATCATGCCGCCGTATTAACCATTGCGCCTGGAACCGCGTGAGTGTTACCAGATAACGTCAAAAGCAAAACCGACATCCATAAAGAGCCATAACGACACGCTCAGCATTAACTATACCTGCATGCGCGCCACTTGTGGAATTGGACACTAGGCATCGGGTGCAGGTTCCATGATGCACTGCAAAGGATGCTGCCTGGCCTGCGCGAGCTGCCGCACCATTTCGACCCGCGTTGCGGCGATGTCGCGCGGATAAACACCACAGACCCCCCGCCCCTCATGGTGGACTTTAAGCATGATGCGGGCGGCTTCGTCTTCATTCTTGCCGAAAACGCGCCGCAACACATTGACGACGAACTCCATCGGTGTGTAGTCGTCGTTCAGCAGCACCACCTGGTACATGGGCGGAGGGGCAAGGCGGGTGGCCTGACGATCGAGCACCGTGTCGCGTTGAGTGTCGGTATTTATAGCCATAAATAAATGTTAAATATAAGTAGTTACCATAGTTGACTATTTCGGGGTAAGTTACGCATTATCGTAATGTTCTGAGTGTTACCAAGTATTTAGCACCTATATTTGGTTGCCACCCCCAGAAATTTCAAGGCTAGAAGCAACCCTTGTAGTCAAGTTTCAACCTTACACTAAAGTCGAGAGGCAGTACGTATGTCTGATTCAAGCACCACCTCCACTCCTGAAAACACTCAAAAATTGACGGGTACCGTCAAATGGTTCAATGACGCCAAGGGTTTCGGCTTCATTACGCCGGATAACGGCGGCGAAGACTTGTTCGCCCATTTTTCGTCCATTCAAATGAACGGCTTCAAAACCCTCAAGGAGGGCCAAAAGGTTGCCTTTGAAATCGCCCAGGGTCCCAAGGGAAAGCAAGCTCTCAACATCACGGCTGCCTGATCGCACATCAATAACAAAAAACAATGTCTTTACGCTTTTGCACAACGGGATTTTTCGATCCCGTTTTTTTCTGCGCCCGGAACCAATACAAACGCGCAAAAAAACGCTATGCCGGCCTTGCCGCAGCCCTGGCTGCCAGTTTAATTCCGCAGCTCGCCGCCGCACAAGCCGCCTTGCTGCCGACTACCGAGCTGCAAGTCGGCAAGTCCACCGTCAACGCCGAGATCGCCGCCACCGAGGCCAGCCGCACCTACGGCTTGATGAACCGCAAGTCGTTGCCCGACGACCACGGCATGCTGTTCGTCTTCGACACGACCGACGTTTACTGCTTCTGGATGAAAAACACCCTCCTGCCGCTCTCGATCGCTTTTATCGATGCCAAGGGGAAAGTCGTGAATACGGCCGAAATGCAGCCTTTGAGCGAGCAGCCCCACTGCCCCGCCAAGCCCATCAAGTACGCGCTTGAAATGAACAAAAGCTGGTTCGCCAATCATGGCGCTGCCGCCGGTACGCAGGTTTCCGGCCTTCCCCCGCCCTAGTGTCCTGTCTGGCTAGTTCGCTTGCTAGCTGCCGCCTCGAAAACCAAGGGGGCTTTCCTGCAGGTTCAGCTCCTGAAGGAAAGCCCCCTTTTCCCGTTCCGTCGGCGGCGGCGGAACCCGCGCAATCGGCCGGCATCAAGCCGGCCAAAGGTGCTTGCCGGTTGGCGGCGGATTAGACGCGCTCGAGAATGACCGCGATGCCCTGGCCGACTCCGATGCACATGGTGCACAGCGCGTAGCGGCCGCCGCTGCGATGCAACTGATTGACCGCCGTGATGGCCAGGCGGGCGCCGCTGGCGCCCAGCGGGTGGCCCAGCGCAATCGCGCCGCCATTGGGATTGACGCGCGGATCGTCGTCGGCCACGCCCAACATCCGCAATACCGCCAGCCCTTGCGAAGCAAACGCTTCGTTGAGCTCGATGACGTCCATTTGATTGATGGAAAGCCCGGCCAGGGCCAGCGCCTTTTGGGAAGCCGGCGCGGGCCCGATACCCATGATGCGGGGTTCGACGCCCGCGGTGGCCATGGCCACCACGCGCGCGCGCGGCACCAGCCCTTGTTCCTTGGCCGCCGCTTCGGATGCCAGGATCAGCCCGCATGCCCCGTCGTTGACGCCCGACGCATTGCCGGCCGTGATGGTGCCGTCGGGGCGGACGATGGGCTTGAGGCGGGCCAGCGCCTCCATGGTCGTTGCGCGAGGATGTTCGTCGGTATCCACGACGATGGGATCGCCCTTTTTCTGGGGAATGGAAACCGCGGTGATTTCCTCTTTGAAGATGCCGGCTTTTTGAGCCGCCGCCGCCTTGGTCTGGCTGGCCAGGGCGAAGATGTCCTGGTCTTCGCGCGACACCTTGAACTGATCGGCCACGTTCTCGGCGGTTTCAGGCATGGAATCCACGCCATATTGGGACTTCATGAGCTTGTTGACGAAGCGCCAGCCTATGGTCGTGTCGTAAATGGCGGCGCTGCGCGAGAAAGCGGTTTCAGCCTTGCCCGTCACGAACGGCGCGCGGCTCATGCTTTCGACCCCGCCGGCCAGCAAGAAGCTGGAGTCGCCCGACCGAATGGCGCGGGCGGCCGTGCCGATGGCGTCGAGCCCCGAGCCGCACAAGCGATTGATGGTGGCGCCCGGCACACCCACCGGCAATCCGGCCAGCAGCGTGGACATGCGGGCCACGTTGCGGTTGTCCTCGCCCGCCTGGTTGGCGCAGCCGAACAGAACGTCGTCCAGCCGGGACCAATCGACGTTGGCGTTGCGCTGCATCAGCGCCTTGAGCGGAGCCGCGCCCAGATCATCGGCGCGAACCGCCGCCAACGAACCGCCGTAGCGGCCAAAAGGAGTACGGATTGCGTCGCAAATAAAAGCTTGATTTGTCATAGTTGGGACCTTGGACAGTCGAAGATCGAAAAAAAACAATAACGCTATCTTAGCTCAATAAACAAAGAACCCCCGCAAGCGGGGGTTCCTGCATCCGGACTTGCCGGACGATAAAGCGAACCAGGCAAAACCCGGACGCCCGTTGGGCCGAGCCCGGGCCGGGAGGCCTTGGCCGGGCCGGGATACGCGAAGAATCAGCCCAGGTTCTTGGCCGCGAAATCCCAGTTGACCAGGTTCCAGTAGCTTTCCAGGTACTTCGGACGCGCATTGCGGTAGTCGATGTAGTAGGCGTGCTCCCAGACGTCACAGGTCAGCAGGGCCACGTCGGAGGTGGTCAGGGGCGTGGCGGCATTGCTGGTATTGACGATGTCGAGCGAGCCGTCGGCCTTCTTGACCAGCCAGGTCCAGCCCGAACCGAAATTGCCGGCTGCCGACTTGTTGAAGGCTTCCTTGAAGGCCGCGACGCTGCCCCACTTGGCGTTGATGGCCGTGAGCAGCTTGCCGGTGGGTTCGCCGCCGCCCTTGGGAGACAGGCTGTTCCAGTAAAAGGTGTGGTTCCAGACTTGCGCCGCATTGTTGAAAATGCCGCCCGACGCTTTCTTGACGATATCTTCGAGCGAGGCGGATTCGAATTCGGTGCCCGGAACGAGGTTGTTCAGGTTGGTGACGTAAGCCTGATGATGCTTGCCGTAGTGGAATTCGAGCGTTTCTTTGGAAATGGTGGGAGCCAGGGCATCAAGTGCGTATGGAAGGGGTGGAAGCGTAAAAGCCATGTTCAATATCCTTCAAAAAAAAATCGGTGTTGACTGATTCAAAATTCAGGCGAGCCGCCTTATTGTAGGGTGCTCGAGCACCCTCCTACAACAAGCCGGATGTGCGTTGTACCTGGACATCGGCGCTACCTTGTGCCAGCTCCAGATTCAGACGGTCTCCCTTGCTCAAGTCTAACGCATTTTTCACCACGCCTCCGCGCTCGTCCCTGACGATGGCATAGCCGCGCTCGAGAATTTTTCGCGGACTCAGCGCCTGCAACGTCAGCGCCGCGGCCGACAGGCGCGCGCGCTGCTGCGCCAACTGGCGCGGCGCAGCGCTCGACAAGCGCTGCAGCGCCTGCTCCACGTCCCGGCGCAAGCGCCCCACCTGGGGATCGATGCGCGCCAGCCGCCCCCGCACCATGGCCAGGCTCTCTTTGCGGCGCTCTTGCGGCATCCCGGCCGCCCGAACCAGACGGGCCTTCAGGGCC
>JBEBXF010000326.1:0-4116 GCA_040391725.1 Eoetvoesiella caeni
AGCGCCCCGAGCCTCCTTTGCGCTTCGCCCAGGATCTGGCCGGAGTGGCCCACGCGGCGCTGGATATCTCCGACGGCCTGCTGCAGGATCTGGGCCATATCCTGGCCGCCAGCCATTGTGGCGCCGAACTGGCCTACGACAGCCTGCCCGTGCACCGGGCGTTACACGGCCTGCCGGCGGCCACGCAGGAAGCGGCCGTGCTGGGGGGAGGCGACGTATATGAGTTATGCTTTACCGCCGCGGCCGATCAGCGTGAAACCGTGCTTGCCCTGGCGCGCCGGGCGGGGGTTTGCGCCACACGCATCGGTCGCATCACGCAAGGCGGCGATATGATAGTCAAACGGGCGAATGGCGACGTGGTGGCCGTGCCTTCCGGTGGTTTCGACCACTTCGGCTGATCGTCGGATTTCCGCCAGACCAAGCTACTTGATAATAAGGTTATTGACGCATGCCAGTTTCCGAGTCCGGCCCCGAATCATCACCGCAAAGCGTCGTTCCCACCTGGTCCTGGATGTTGCGCTCGCCCGCTCGGATCGTGGCGTTCGGCTTCGGCAGCGGCTTGTTGCGGCCGGCCTCCGGAACCTGGGGGACGCTGCTGGCCTGGCTGTTGTGGGCGCTGGTGCTGTCGCGCCTGTCCGACGCGGCGTTGGCTGTCGTGCTTGTACTGTTTTTCGCGTATGGCTGCTGGTGCTGCCACCAGGTGGGCCGTGAAATGGGCGAGCCCGACTCCAGCCGGATGGTCTGGGACGAATGCGTCGCCTTCTGGCTGGTACTGTGGCTGTCCCCGGATTCCTTCTGGGCCCAGCTTGCGGCTTTTGCGCTGTTCCGGTTTTTCGATATTCTCAAGCCGCCTCCCATACGCTACTTTGATGCGCGCCTGAAGCACGGCTTCGGCGTCATGTTCGACGATATCCTGGCAGCCTGCTACAGTCTGCTGGCAATGGCTGTATTGGTTCGAATAGGAGTACTGCAATGAGCGATGCAACCCTGATGCAAGCGGGCGAACTGGGCCAGGCTTTGCTGAAGCGCCACTGGATGCTCGGTTGTGCCGAGTCGTGCACCGGAGGCCTGCTGGCCGGCGCTGTCACCGATATTGCCGGCTCCAGCGAATGGTTCGACCGCGGTTTCGTCACCTACAGCAATGCCGCCAAAATGGAGCAGTTGCGGGTGGGGCGCGATACGCTCGAACGCTTCGGCGCCGTCAGCGAGGAAACCGCCATGGAAATGGCGGCGGGCGTGCTGGGCGCCAGCCCGGGCATGCATTTCGCCATTTCCACGACCGGCATTGCCGGGCCGGGCGGGGCGACCCCGGGCAAGCCGGTGGGCATGGTGTGCTTCGGCTTCGCCCAGCGCGCCCACGACGGCCTGGTGACGCGGGCCGCCACCCATATCTTCGAGGGAAACCGTCAGCAGATCCGCGCCGCGTCGGTGGCCTTCGCCCTGAAAATGGCCCTGGACATCATCGAGCCGCGTTGATGGCGTCGCGGGTGGCCAGCGCCGCCTTGGCGGCGGCTTCGCGCCAATCGTCGCCGCTGCCGGCATACAAAATCGCGCGCGACGAGTTGATCATCATGCCGGTGCCGTGGCGGTTGCTGCCGGCCGCCACGGTGGCGGGTATGTCGCCGCCCTGGGCGCCGATGCCGGGCACCAACAGCGGCATGTCTCCGACCCGTGCCCGTACCTTGGCCAATTCTTCCGGATACGTGGCGCCCACCACCAGCGCGCACTGGCCGTTGGTGTTCCAGCGGTCGGCCACCAGCCCGGCAACGCGCAGGTAGAGCGGTTCGCCATCCTTGGTTTCCACGAACTGCAGATCCGAGCCGCCTTTGTTCGAGGTGCGGCACAGGACGATGACGCCTTTTTCCTGCCACGACAAATAGGGCTCGACGGAGTCGAAACCCATATAAGGATTGACCGTTACCGCGTCGGCCTGGTAGCGCTCGAACGCCTCCTGGGCGTATTGTTCCGCGGTCGAGCCGATGTCGCCGCGCTTGGCGTCCAGTACGATGGGCAGTTGCGGGTATTGTTCGCGCACATAGGCCAGCAGCGCTTCCAGTTGCGCTTCCGCGCCTTGGGAGGCGAAGTAGGCGATCTGCGGCTTGATGCCGCATGCGAACGGCGCGGTGGCATCGACGATGCCGCGGCAGAATTCATAGATGGCGTTGGGCCGCCCCTGGATTTCCGCCGGAAAGCGTTGCGGATCGGGATCCAGGCCCACCATCAGCATGGAGTTGGAGTGCGCCCAGGCCTGGTCTAGTTTTTCGATGAAGGTCATGGTGAAGAGTCTGTCGTGGTCGATATATTTATGGTTTCGCCTTGCTGCATTTTATGGCAGGGCGCGGCGTGTCGCGGACGGGCCGGCAGGCATTCATTGCCTAGGCTGCCGCATGGTGGACGATGATGGCCAGCCACACAATGCAGGCCAGGGTAATGGACAGCATGACGGCGGCGCTGCCCAGATCCTTGGCGCGGCCGATCAAGGGGTGCTGTTCCAGGGTGATGGCGTCGGCAAGCGCCTCCAGCGCCGAGTTCAATACCTCGACGATCAGCACCAGGAAGACCACGGCGATCAACAGCGCCTGCTCGACCAGGGTATTGCCCAGCCAGAAGGCAAGGGGAATCAGCACGACGGCGGCAAGCAGTTCCTGGCGGAAGGCGGCTTCGTGCTTGAAGGCGGCGCCCAGGCCCTGCAGCGAATAGCGCAACGCGCCGGCCAGGCGCCCTGGCCCGCCTTTGCTTTTATAGGGAGAGTGCGTGTCGTTCATAGGCCTAGGAAAAGGGCGGTCACCGCTGGTTTGCGAGCCGGACGCCGTAATTGTGTGGATAGCCAGCATTGTAATGGACTCGGTCGGGGCGGCCCGATTGCTGGGAAATGCCCCCGCGCTGCGCCGCGATGCGGCTTGCTGCCCCCCGGCGGCAAAAAATCCCTCGGCAACGCGAACAGGCTCCTGGAAGTTGGATAAACTAGCGCCATATATGCTTGGCCCGGCCTGCTGAAGCCGGGCTGGCGGCATTCTAATGACACTTTGGTGTCTTCTCATGAAAAGGAACGCGATGTCTATTCTGACCACCCATGTCGGCAGTCTTCCCCGCGGCGACGAGCTGGCGCAGTTGCTGCTTGCGCGCGACCGCGGCCAGGAGGTCGACGCCGAACACTTCGAGCAAGTCGTCCAGGCGGCCATCGACCATGCCGTGCAGAAGCAGGTTGAAGCCGGCGTCGGCATCATGAGCGACGGCGAACTCGGCAAGGTCGGCTACGCTACCTACATCACCGAACGGCTGGAGGGCTTCGGCGGCCACATCGACCGCACCCCCGCCAAAGACCTGGCCGACTTCCCCGATCTGCGGAAAAAACTGGCCGCCATCATGGGGTCGCAGGAATTCGTGCGGGCCGCCTGCATCGGCCCGGTCAAGCTGCGCACCCTCGAACCGTGTAAGGCCGATATCCGCCGTTTCAAGTCGGCCGTCGAGCGGCACGGCCAAGGCGGCCGCGCCTTCATGAACGCGGCGTCCCCGGGCCTGGTCACCGCGTTCCAGCCGAACCAGCATTACGCTTCGCACGAGGCCTATCTGGCCGACCTCATCGAAGCGATGCGACCCGAGTACGAAGCCATCGTCGCGGCCGGCTTCGACCTGCAGCTCGATTGCCCCGATCTGGCGATGGCGGCCCACACGGGTTTCCAGAACCTCAGCGAAGCGGAGTTCACCGCGCGCGCCTGGCAGAACGTCGAGGCGCTCAATGCGGCCACCCGCAACATCCCTTCGGAAAAGCTGCGCATGCACGTCTGCTGGGGAAACTACGAGGGCCCGCACCATTGCGACATCGCCCTCGATAAGGTCATCGACCCCATCCTGGCCGCCAGGCCGTCGACCATCCTGTTCGAGGCCGCCAACCCCCGCCACGAGCACGAGTGGGAAATCTGGCGCGACGCCAAGCTGGCGGACAACAAGATTCTGGCCCCCGGCCTCATCGACAGCTGCTCGAACTATGTCGAGCACCCCGAACTGATCCGGCAGCGGCTCGAGCGCTACGTGGCGTTCATGGGTAATGACCGGGTGCTGGCCAGCACCGACTGCGGTTTCGGCACCTTCGCCAACTCTGGCACGATCGACCCG
>JBEBXF010000327.1:0-4115 GCA_040391725.1 Eoetvoesiella caeni
GGGGTGAATCCCGATCTGCACATCGGCGATGTCACGGTGGCCGAGCGTTGGGGGCAATACCTCGAATTGTTGATGGCCCGCGAAACCGCCCCTGGCGTGTACGGGAGCAAGGGCGATGGCGAGAATGCCGACTTGCCGCATTTCGGCATGATGTACACGCGGCCGGTCAAAGTAAAATCGGCCAGCCAGCCGCAAATACACAAGAAATTCTGGTTCGACGTCGATCCGGCCATGTTCGCCGTGGCCAAGTCCCTGCGCGGGGTCGAGCTTACCGCCTGCTCCACGGCCGATCACTGCCTGGAGCGCCAGCCGCAGCTGGTGGTGGGCGGCAATGGGGTTTCGGGAGCGGCCTTCGTCGATAATGCCAAGTTCCGCCGCTATGTCTTCAAGGCTTTTCATGCCAATGTGCTGGATATGGAAAGCGCGGCATGCGCCATGGTCGCTTACAGCAATGGGGTGCCCTTCATCGCCTTCCGTTCGCTCAGCGACCTGGCCGGCGGAGGCGAGGGAGCCAACGAAATGCACACCTTCATGAGCATCGCCGCCGACAATTCCGCCAAAGTCCTGCTGGCTTTCCTGCAGGCCTGGCAGGCGAAGGGGCAGCCATGACCAACTCCGTGAGTTCATCCGGGCGGTCCGGCGGCGAACCGACGCATCACGCCGGCGCAGAGCGAACCGGCCGCCAGCCGGTGCAGGATCTGGTGCGGCGATTCAATTTGCTGCCCCATCCCGAAGGCGGCTACTACCGGGAAACCTATCGTTCCACAGAGGCAGTGCAACGCTTGGAGCCCGAGACGGCGCGCAGCGCGTCGACGGCCATTTACTATCTGCTCGACGGCGGAGCGTATTCGGCCTGGCATCGCATCGCTTCCGACGAACTATGGCATTTCTATGCGGGAGATCCGTTGCTGGTGCACATTCTGGAAGATGGAGGACGAATCGTGACGCATCGGCTGGGCAATGCGCTGCAGCTTGCCGATGGCGTTTTTCAGGCCCTCGTTCCCAAGGGGCGCTGGTTTGCCGCCGAGCCTACGCAGCCGGACGGTTTTTCCTTTGTCGGATGCACGGTGGCGCCGGGCTTCGAGTTCAGCGAATTCGAGCTGGCCCGCGCCGAAGATCTGCAGCCCTGGGCCGGGCGCAACCCGGCCTTGGTGCAGCGTTTGTTGAAACAGGCAGGAGTGACTAAATGAGTACAGGCGAATCCAGAGTCGCCCTGGTAACCGGGGCGGGAACCGGCATTGGGCGAGCCGCGGCGCTGGCCTTGCTGCGGGACGGCTATCGCGTGGTGCTGGCCGGCCGCAGGCCCGAGCCCCTTGCCGGCGTCATCGAGGAGTCCGGCTTCGGCCAGCACGCCCTGGCGGTACCGGCCGACGTGCGCGACCCAGACTCGGTCGAGCAGTTGTTCGAGGCGTGCGTGCGCAAATTCGGCAGGCTGGACGTCTTGTTCAATAATGCGGGAGTCAGCGCGCCGGCGACTCCCGTGGAAGACCTCGAGCTCGATCAATGGCAAAACGTGGTGGACGTGAACCTGACCGGCATGTTTCTTTGCATCCGCCAGGCCTTTCGCGTCATGAAGAATCAATGGCCCCGGGGCGGGCGCATCATCAACAACGGATCGATTTCCGCTTATGCACCTCGGCCGGGTTCCATTGCCTACACCGCTACCAAGCATGCGGTCACGGGCCTGACCAAGGCGGCATCGCTGGATGGTCGGGAGCACAATATCGCGGTCGGCCAGATAGACATCGGCAATGCGGAAACCGACATGGCTTCGCGCATGGCGAAAGGGATTCGACAGGCCAACGGCGAGATCGCGCCCGAGCCTCTCATGGACGTGGCCATCGTGGGGCAGTCCGTCTTGTACATGGCCAATCTGCCGCTCGAAGCCAACGTGCTGTTCCATACCGTCATGGCCACCAAAATGCCTTTCGTGGGGCGCGGCTGAATCATGAGCACGTTGAACAAGCCCATTCCATCCATCTGGGATGCCTGGCTGCGCTACGCCAAAAACAACCCTCCTGTAACGCTGGGCCTTGGAGCTTCCGCGCTGATCGTCGTCTGGTTCGTCATCACCAGCCTGTATCAGGCGTTTGCGGGCGATGGCCATATTTATATCGGGTACGCCTGGCGCGGCGGGCTGGCGGCTTTCGGCGCGACGGCGCTTGGCGCCGTCAGCATCGTGGTGCTGCGCGGCATTACCGATCGTACGCAGGACACCATGCTGGGTTTCGCGGCGGGCATGATGCTGTCGGCCAGTTCCTTTTCCTTGATTTTGCCGGGCCTGGATGCGGGAACGAAGCTGTTCGGCAACGCGCCGCTGGGCGCCTTGACCGTGGTCATCGGCCTGGCCCTGGGCGTGCTGCTCATGCTGGGGCTGGACTACTTTACTCCTCACGAACACGAAAACGCGGGGGCTTGCGGGCCGAACAACGAACGCATCGGCAGGATATGGTTGTTCGTGCTGGCCATCATCCTGCACAACTTTCCCGAAGGCATGGCGATCGGCGTCGGTTTTTCCCATGGCGACATGAGCGTCGGCCTGCCGCTTACCACCGCCATCGCCATCCAGGATATTCCCGAAGGGCTGGCGGTTGCCATGGCATTGCGCGCGGTGGGGTTGTCGATGCGGCCGGCGATTCTGATCGCGGTGGCTTCGGGCCTGATGGAGCCGCTGGGCGCGCTCGTCGGCGTCGGCATGTCCAGCGGATTCCCCGGTGCGTATCCAGTCAGCCTGGGGCTGGCGGCGGGCGCCATGATTTTCGTGGTGTCGCACGAAGTCATCCCCGAGACGCATCGCAACGGGCATCAAACCGCGGCGACCATAGGGTTGATGGCGGGTTTCGCCACCATGATGTTCCTGGATACCGCGCTATAGCCTCTTGCGTTGGGAGCGAGGTCAGCGCACCGGCAGGAAATTGAAAAACAGCAGGCCCTGCACGTAGTTGATGCCGACCCGGCGCAGATTCTCGTCGAGCAGATTGGCAACCAGATCCAGCCGGCCTATTATCTGCCCGAACTCGCGCTCGAAGCTGAGGTTGGCCTGGCCGCCGCTGATTTCATTGGCCAGCAATAAAGGCTGTCCCGCCGCATTGCGCCGGGTGCTCAGCAGCCAGTCGGCGATTTCCACGTTCCGGGCGGCGTTGTAGATGTGCTGGGCGCTAAGCTGGTCGGACACGTAAAAGCGCGTCTTGCCGTTATGGGCCTGGATGATCATGTCGGCCAGACCGAAAATGAAGGCGGCGACCCGGTCGCCCTGGTAGGCGGGGTCCAGGGAGACCGAAAGAATCTGGATGTCTCCCAGGCCCCGAACCTGCCGGGGCGCTTGCCCGTTCTGGATGGCATTGCGGCCTGTTTTCACCGCGGTTTCCAGGTCGGGAAAGCCCGCCTTGCGCCATTCCGCGGGATTGCGCCGGTAGAGTTTTTCAAGCAGCCGGTTCAGGCTGTCGAGGTTGTCCCGCATGGCGATGGTGACCGTGCGGTTGAAATCGGTCTGGGCGAACTGGTCGAACGACATCTCCTCGTTGTGAGGGGTTTTCGACGACGGGACATTGGCCGCGCACCCGCACAAGCCCGCTCCCAGGGCCACGATGATGCCTGTTGCAATAATGCCTTTCATTCCACCTCGAGTGTTTGCGCCCGCCGGCGGTTATTCGATGTTCTGGGTTTGTTCGCGCAATTGTTCGATGAGCAGCTTGAGGTCGATGGCGGCTCGTGTAACGCTGAGGCTGCCGGCTTTGGATCCCAGGGTATTGGCTTCGCGGTTCATTTCCTGGAACAGGAAATCCAGCCGCTTGCCCAGGCTGCCCGGCTTGTCTTTGGCCGTTTGGGTTTTGCCCTTGGCGGCCGCGCCGCCGGTGGTCAGCAACAGGCGCAGTTCGCCAAGGTGCGAACGCAGGCGGGCGAGTTCTTCGGCCACGTCGATGCGCAAGGAAAACAGCGAGGTTTCCTGGGCGATGCGCGCCGATAGTTCAGCGCCGCTGATCTGGGCGAAGCCGCCCGGACAGGCGGCCTGCAAGGCGTCGTGCAGCTTGGCGGCCAGCTTTTGCTGGTGTTCGGAAAGCAGTTGGGGCAGGACGAGCTCTACCTCGTCGACGATGCCGGCGATGCCGTCGGCG
>JBEBXF010000328.1:0-4104 GCA_040391725.1 Eoetvoesiella caeni
CGGATTGTTGCTTGGCCTCAGCTATTCCTCCATCCGCCTTGTTTTTGAAGAACGCTTGTGGCCTTTGGCCACGGGGCTTACCTCCAGCATGTGGGGGGTGGCAACGCTGTCGGGGCCGGCCATCGGCGGTATTTTTGCCGAGACCGGACACTGGCGCTGGGCGTTCTGGGCGGTGCTGCCGTTTTGCGCCGGCCTGGCCTGGCTGGTGACGCAGCAGATCGCGGTCAAGGCTTCGGAGCAGCGCGAGGGGATCAAGGTGCCGTTGCCGCAAATCGCCCTGCTGGTGGCTTCGGTGCTGGTCATTTCCATTGCCAGCCTGTCGTCCCAGGTGTGGTGGAATGCGCTGGGCATCGTCGTGGGGCTGGTCATCGGCCTGGGCGTGGCCCGTATCGATAAATCCGCCGCGGTGCGCCTGATGCCGACCGGCGGCTATGCCCTGAAAGGGGGGATGGGCAGCTTGTACGCCTGCGTCTGCCTGCTCAGCATAGGCATTACGGTCGAGGTGTTCGTGCCGTATTTCCTGCAGGTCATTCATGGCTATGCGCCGCTGATCGCCGGTTACATGACCGCCTTGATGTCGGCCGGCTGGACCCTGGGCTCGATCACCAGCTCCAGCCGCAGCCCCGCCACGGCCCGCAAGCTGCTGCGCAGCGGCCCCCTGGTGTCGGCCCTGGCGCTTGCGGCGCTGGCCGTGCTGGTGCCCTGGGCGGATCTGAACGCGAATCAAGGGGCGGTCTGGTGGCTGTTGCTGCCGCTGTTGGGCGTGGGGCTGGGCATAGGCATGTGCTGGCCGCATTTGCTCACGCAGGTGTTCAAGGCCTCGCCTCCGGGCGAGGAGAACATGGCTTCTTCGGCCATCATCACCATTCAGCTTTATGCCATGGCTCTGGGCGCCACATTGGGCGGCATGATCGCCAATGCGGCGGGCCTGACCCAGCCGGGCGGGCTGGAAGGCACCCGGCATGCTGCGCTGGCCTTGTTTGCGGTATTCACGCTTTCGCCGGCGGCCGCCGCCGTGTTCATGGCCAGTATTTTGCGCGGCCGGCGCGCTGTCGAGCAGCAGGCGGCGGCCTGAGGGCGGCTTCTGCGTTTTCTCTGGCCTGCCGGCAGCAGGGTTTGAACGGGCTCGGGCGGCTTTAAACCGCCTTGGGCAGGCGGAAGCGCTCGGGATCGGGGCCGTGGCGCGCCTCGGGGTCGTGCAGGGCGCCTATGGCCTTCATGTCGTCGCTGTCCAGCGTGAAGTCGTAGATATGAAAGTTTTCCTTGATGCGGCTGGGCGTGATGGATTTCGGAATGACCATGTTCCCCAACTGCGTGTGCCAGCGGATGATCACCTGCGCCACCGTGCGGCCATGTTTTTGCGCGATGCCGGCCAGCACGGGGTTTTCCCAGAGCATGCCGTTGCCCAGCGGGCTCCATGATTCGGTGACGATGCCTTTTTCCGCATGATATTCGCGCAGCTCGGGCTGCTGGAAGCGCGGGTTGAGCTCGATCTGGTTGACCACCGGCAGCACGCCGGTTTCGTCCAGCAGGTTTTGCAGGTGGGGGATATTGAAGTTGCACACGCCGATGGATTTGACGCGCCCTTCGTTGCGAAGTTGAATCAAGGCTTCCCAGGTTTTAACATACAGGCCTATTTTGGGCGCCGGCCAGTGGATAAGGTATAGATCCAGGTATTCCAGCCCCAGTTTTTGCATGCTCTCGTCGAAGGCCGCCAGCGTTTCGTCGTAGCCATGGCGGTCGTTCCAGACCTTGGTGGTAATGAACAGCTCGCTGCGATCCAGGCCGCAGGTTCTGATGCCTTCGCCCACGCCCGTTTCGTTGCCATAGATGGCGGCGGTGTCGATCAGGCGGTAACCCACGTCCACGGCGGTCTTGATGGTTTGGGCGACAATGGAGTTGTCGATCTGCCAGACGCCGAAGCCTAGCTGCGGTACGCTATTGCCGTCGTGAAACGTAACAGTGTTCATAATGGTGCTCATGGTGCTCTCCGTAGTTCTAGCGTGCCGTGGCGCACTAGTGTGCACGCGGCCTGCCAGGCAGGGTATGCTGATTGTTTCAGGCCCTGCGGCGTGTCTCGCCGGGTTGGTAGTTTTGATTATACGTATGTTGCAATACGCTTTTGCGGCAAGGCGCCGGTCCGAAACCGGGCGCGCGCCGGCGCAAGCTGAATATTTCTGGAGTCGAACATGAGTGTACACACCGAGGTGAAACGCATCAGCGTGCCGCAATTGACGGCTTACAAGGGGAAAAAGAAAATCGCCTCTCTTACGGCCTATATTGCGCCAATTGCGCGCTTGTTGGACGATTATCTCGACATGATCCTGGTCGGTGATTCGACCGCCATGGTGGGGTACGCGCTGCCCAACACGCTGACCATCACGGCCGAGCAAATGGCCTTCCAGGCGGCGGCAGTGGTGCGTTCCACCCAGCATGCCTGCGTCATCGTGGACATGCCCTTCGGCAGCTACCAGGAATCGCCGGAACAAGCGTTCCGCAATTGCGCCATGGCCATGAGCAGCAGCGGCGCCGACGGCATCAAGATGGAAGGCGGAGCCGCCCTGGCCCCCACCACGCGGTTCCTGGTCGAGCGGGGCATTCCCGTGCTGGCGCACGTGGGCCTGATGCCGCAATATGTGAACACCATGGGCGGCTTCAAGGCGCAGGGCCTTACCGAGGAAGCGGCCGAACGCATCTTTAACGACGCCATCGCGCACGAACAGGCCGGCGCTTTCGGCGTGGTGCTCGAGGGCGTGGCCGAGGGCCTGGCGCGCCGCATCACCCAGCGGCTGTCGATCCCCACCATAGGCATAGGCGCTTCCCCCGATTGCGACGGCCAGGTGCTGGTTACCGAAGACATCCTGGGCCTTAGCGGCACGCGCATCCCCAAGTTCGCCCGGCAGTTCGCCGATGTGGGCGCCGTGATCCGTACCGCCGCCGAGCAGTACGCTACCGGCGTGCGCGAAGGAAGCTTCCCCACGCTGGACAATTGCTTCGGCGTGAAAAAACCATAACGGCATCGCGACAAGGATACAAGCGTGAACCAGATCGATCCCGCCGTCTTGATGGGCTTGTTGGTGCTGGCCGGCCTATTGGCCGGAGGCCTGGCGGGCCTGGTGTTGTCCAGAAAAACCGCATCCGGGCTGCGTGCCGAGCTTGGCGCCAGCCAGGCCGTGGCGCAGCAGCGTGCCGAGCAACTGGCGGGCCTGCAGGCCGAGCTGGAGCAGGTTCGGGCCCGCCATATGGCGCTGGACGAGCAAAAAGCCGACATCGACAGGCAGCGGGCGTGGCTCGAGTCCGAAGCCGCCAACCTGCGCGAGCGCCTGCAGGAAGCCCACGACCGTCTGGCCGCGCGTGAGCGCGAGCTGCAGGCGGCCGGCGAAAAGCTGGCCGGCCTCGACAGGCAATTCACCGCGCTGTCCGTGACCCATTCCGAAAAGCTCGCCAACTTCGAAGAGCTGAAGCAATCGCTGGAGCAGTCGCGCCTGACGCTCAAAACCGAATTCCAGAACCTGGCCAACGAAATCCTGGAGGAGAAGGGCAAGACCTTCGCCCAGACCAGCCAGTCGTCGCTGGATTCCATGCTCAAGCCGTTTCGCGAGCAGATCCAGGGATTCCAGCAGCGCATCAATCAAGTCCACGACGAATCGGTCAAGGGCAATGTTTCGCTGGGCGCCGAAATCAAGCAGGTGCTGGAAATCGGCCTGAAAATGAGCGCCGAGGCCAATACTCTGGCCACGGCGCTGAAAGGCGACAAGAAAACCACCGGCAACTGGGGCGAAATACAGCTCGAGCAAACCCTGCAACTGGCCGGACTGGTCAAGGGCGACCATTACGAGCCCCAGGCGCGCTTCAAGGACGGCGAAGGCAATGCCCGCCAGCCCGACTTCGTGGTCAAGCTGCCGGATCAAAAGCATATGGTCATCGACAGCAAGGTGTCGCTGGTCGACTACGACCATGCCATCGGCGCCGAAACCCAGGCCGAGGCCGAAGCCGCCATGGACGCGCATGTCAGGGCGGTCAAGAACCACATCGACGACCTGTCCAAAAAAGACTACAGCAACCTCATCGGCATGCGCAGTCCCAGCTTCGTGCTCATGTTCA
>JBEBXF010000329.1:0-4069 GCA_040391725.1 Eoetvoesiella caeni
GATTTACAGTCTGCCCCCTTTAACCACTCGGGCATCCCACCAAAAGAGAACCACGGATTATGAAGGGTTTTTCTTTGCTTGTCAAACAGCGATCGCCCGTGATACGGCGCAGGGAAGCAAACGGCCTATTCGGGCGTGAAATACGTTTGCAGCACCACGGGATCGCGGCTTTGGGTCAGCGCGAGCATCAGCAGGATTCGCGCCTTCTGGGGGCTTAGATGGCCCGAAACGATGAAGCCTTCGTTGTCATCATCGATTTCGGCATTCCGCAGGACACGCCCCGATCCTGTGCGGCTGGCGCGAACGACCGCAATGCCGCTCGCAACGGCTTCAGACAACGCTGCAAGCACTTTATCGGATGCATTGCCGTTGCCCACCCCCGCCATGACAATTCCGTCCGGCTTCAAGCCGATGCAGGCCCGTACCATGGCTTCATCGGTATCGGCATGGACATGCAAAACAAACACCCTGGGCGACATGTCCGGCAATGCGCCGAATGCGGGGGCCGAAACCGGCAAGGACGGCCCGTAGTAACCCAGATCGCGATTCTGCACCCAGCCCACGGGGCCGCTATTGGGCGAAGCAAAGGCATCGGCCCCCGTCGCCGCCATTTTTTGCACGTCGCGCGCGCTGTGGATTTGTTCGTTCATGACGACCAGCACTCCGCGCCCGGCGGACTTTGCGCTGGCGGCCACCGCCAATGCGCTCAATACGTTGCCAGGGCCGTCGGCTCCGGTGGCGTGGGCCGGACGCATTGCGCCGGTCAGGACGATGGGAATCCGGCAGCAAAGCACCTTATCCAGAAAGTAAGCGGTTTCCTCGAGGGTGTCGGTGCCGTGAGTGATGACGATGCCATCGACGGTTTCACCGTCTGCCAAAGCCTGCACCCGGGCGGCCAGCCGGAGCCAGTCGGCGTAGGCGATGCTTTGACTGCCGATATTGAAAAGCTGTTCGCAATGCAATTGCAGCCAGCCCTCGACGCCCGGCAGCGCGGACAGAATGTCCTGCACCGACAAGGCGCCGGCGCGATAGCTCAGGCCGCCTTGCGGCGGCGACCCCGCAATGGTGCCGCCTGTTCCCAGAACGGCAATGCGGCGCCCGGCGGAATCAGGCATCGACGATGCTGGCCAGACCCTGGCGCTCCAGCAGGGAATTCAGATGCTCCCAGTCGTGGAAGTCGATGAGCAGCTGGCCGCGGTTGCGGGGGCCGATTTTCAGGGTCACCTTGGTGCCGAGGTGATCCGACAGGGCGGCCTCGAGGCGTTTGGCGTCGCCCGACTGCGCCACGGCGGCGCGCGGCGATCGGACGGGGGTTTCCTCGGCCGCGCGGATGCTGCGGCCCACCAGCTTCTCTGTTTCGCGCACCGACAGCCGTTTGGCAATGATTTCGTTGGCCAGCAGAATTTGCTGGGCGGCATCGGTGGCCAGCAAGGCCCTGGCATGCCCCATATCGATGTCGCCGGCCAGCAACATGGTTTGCACCGGGCCGGTCAGGTTCAACAAACGCAATAGATTGCTGGTGGCCGAGCGCGAACGTCCGATGGCTTGGGCCGCCTGCTCGTGAGTGAGGCCGAATTCGTCCAGCAGGCGCCGTACGCCCTGGGCTTCTTCCAGGGGGTTGAGATCTTCGCGCTGGATGTTTTCGATGAGCGCCATGACGGCGGCGTTTTCGTCTTCCACCTCGCGAACCAGAACCGGGACTTCGGCGAGGCCGGCGATCTGCGCGGCGCGGAACCGGCGTTCGCCGGCAATGATTTCGTATTTGCCGGCGTTTGCGCCCTGCAAGGGACGAACCAGAATCGGCTGCCTGATGCCTTGCGTGCGGATGGAATCGGCCAGCTCGTTGAGCGCGCCTTCGTCCATGCGGGTACGGGGCTGGTACTTGCCCGCCACCATGACGCCAACCTTGAGCACCGCGGGAGGAACGTCCGGAGCGGTTTCGGCCGCTTTGCCAAGTGTTCCGATGACGGGAGCATCGGCGCCCAGCAGGGCATCCAGGCCGCGGCCCAGGCCTTTAGGTTTTTTTACGGGGGCTTTTGCCGCGGATTTCGTCGCCGTTTTGGGGGCTGCCTTTGTTGCCATGACTGTATTCCTTTAAATATTTGCCTGTTGGGGCGGCCGGGCCACAGCCTTCAAGGCTTCTTTCTTTACCCGTTTTACGAGTTCGTTGCCGAACTCGATATATGCCTTGGCGCCACGCGAGTTCTTGTCGTAGACGGTTCCCGGCATGCCATGGCTGGGCGCTTCGGCCAGGCGCACGTTGCGTGGAACAATGGCTTTGAAGACCCGATCCCCGAAGTGAGATTCGATTTGATCGGAAACCTGCTGCTGCAGCGTAACGCGCGTGTCGAACATGACCCGCAGCAAACCGATGAGCTGCAAATCGGGATTGATGTTGTTATGCACACGCTTGATGGTGTTGACCAGGTCGGAAAGCCCTTCCAGGGCAAAGTATTCGCACTGCATGGGAATGATGACGCCATGCGCCGAAGCGAGACCGTTGAGCGTAAGCAAGGACAAGGTGGGCGGGCAATCGATGAGAATGAAATCGTATTGATCCAGCACCAGCGTAATGGCCTGCTTGAGCTGCTGTTCGCGCTGATCCATTTGAATGAGGTCGATTTCCGCGCCTGAAAGCTCGCGATTGGACGGCAGGACATCGTAGCCGCCGGATTCCGACCGCACCGCGGTTTCGGCGATGTCGGCTTCGCCTATAAGCACCTGGTACAAATTGGCCTTGAGCTTGTTTTTGTCGATTCCGCTGCCCATGGTCGCATTGCCCTGGGGGTCGAGATCGATAAGCAGAACCCGTTTGTTCAGCGCGGCCAGGGCCGCCGCAAGATTGATTGCGGTTGTCGTCTTGCCGACGCCCCCTTTTTGGTTCGCAATGCAAAATACTTTTGCTATTTCGACGGCACTATTCTGATTCATGGGTTTCCTTGACGACTCATCCAGACTAAACAACGTTGGGCGTCCAGTTCGGGCACCGTCAACGGTTCGATACGTTCGACAAACCAGCCGGTCTTTTGCTGCAACGCAGCAATTTCTTCAGTGGGCTCGCGTCCTTTCATGGCCAGCAGGCGGCCCTTTTGCGACACATGGCGGCCCGCAAGCGCGGCAAAATCGTCAAGCGACGCAAACGCTCTTGAAATCACGATATCGGCATCCAGCGGCGGCAGACTTTCAATACGGGCATGCACGGCATGCAGGTTGGGCAAGTTCAGCACACCAGTCATTTGACGCACGAACGCCATTTTTTTTTCGACGGCATCGACACAGCGCACCTGCCATTGCGGCTCCATGGCGGCGATTACCACGCCCGGCAGGCCGCCTCCGGATCCGACATCGACAATATGCCTCCCAGACGAGACAGTAGCATCGCCCAGGGCCAGCCGCAATGGCTGGATGATGGCCAGGCTGTCGAAGACGTGCTGAACCAGCATTTGCCCCGCATCGCGCACCGCCGTAAGGTTGTAGGTGCGGTTCCAGCGCTGCATTTGTTGCATATACGTCAACAGCGTCTGCGCTTGACCGGGTTTCATGGCAAGGCCCAGGGCCCGCGCCGCGCCGGTCAGGCGGCGCTCGAAATCATCTTGCGCCATTACGCTGCTTTTTTGCCGTACTGCAGGCGCTTTATGTGGATAAGAAGCAAGGATATGGCCGCGGGCGTTATGCCGGAGATGCGGCCGGCCTGGCCAACCGTGGCGGGCCGGGCGGCTTTCAGGCGCTGGCGAACCTCGATGGAAAGGCTGGCGATGGAGTCGTAATCCAGTTCTTCCGGTATGGGCTGCTCGTTCTGTTCCGCCTGCTTTTGCACGTCGTCCTGCTGGCGCGCTACATAACCCGCATATTTGACCTGGATTTCGACCTGTTCCGCCGCCACCTCGTCTGACAGTCCCGGGCCGCCCAGATCCTGGCCTTCGATATCTTTCAGTTCCGTCAGCGCCTTGTAAGAGACTTCCGGGCGCCGCAGCAAATCATAAAGTGAGTACTCACGTTCTATTTTCTTTCCTAACAACGCTTCCGATGCTTGAGTGCTTAAAATCCTGGGATTCACCCAGCTTGATTT